>DATAIY010000385.1:0-15474 GCA_036262475.1 Solirubrobacterales bacterium | reverse complement strand
CCCCACTGACCGCACGGACCCGCACGAATTCCACCGCTATAGTCCCTCGCCGTTTTGGCAGCCCCACGGGAATACGAGCTGGTCCTGATGCTGGACCCCCAACTTGACGCCCCCGCACGGGACGGGCTGGTGGCGGATGCGCGCGGCCAGATCGAGGCCTCCGGCAACCTCAAGCACGAGAACAGCTGGGGCCTGCGCAAGATGGCCTACGAAATCAACAAGCGCACCGAGGCCGATTACCGCTGGATGCGCTTCGAGGCTCCGAGCGAGCTGCTCGACTCGCTCGACCACAACCTGAAGATCGCCGACGGCGTCCTTCGCTTCCGCATCTTCAAAGTCGATCCCGGCGCTCCGGTGATCGTCCCGCCGGCCACCGCCGCCGCCCCCGGGCCGCGCGAGCGCAGCGCCCAGGGAGCCGGCGATGATCGCGGCGACTCCCACGACGACTCCGACGAGTAGCGCCGCGCCGGCGCCGCTCTTTGCGGAGAATGCCCCCGGCGCGGGGAAGAAGTCGCGCCGCCCCCACTCTTAGACTGGAGTTCAGAAAGCAACTTCAGAGGGAGTGAGTACCTTGGCAGCTTCGAACGTGAATGTGGTGGTCATCACCGGGAACCTGACGCGGGATCCCGAGCTGCGGCACACCGGCGGCGGGACGGCTATCTGCGAGCTTCGCGTCGCCGTCAACAGCCGCCGCAAAGACGGGCAGAGCGGCGAGTGGGTCGACAAGCCCAACTACTTCGACGTCGTCGTCTGGGGAGCGCAGGGCGAGAACTGCGCCAACTATCTCTCCAAGGGCCGCCCGGTGGCGGTCGAAGGACGCCTCGACTGGCGCGAGTGGGAGGCCAAAGACGGCAGCGGCAAACGGCAGGCGGTACAGATCGTCGCCAACACAGTCCAGTTCCTCGGCTCGCGCGACGGCTCGGGCGGCGGCAACGGCGGCGGCTTCACGCCGAGCAGCGACGTGCCAGCCGACAGCTCCGACTTCGAAGGCGCCGCGGCTGGCGGCGGCGGGGCCGAGGACGACATTCCGTTCTAGCCCCGCGCCAGGGCGTCGCCAAGCGGCGCCCTGGTTGATGTCTGTAGCATCACGCGCCCAATGGCTAGAGCAAGAGAGAGTTCTTCGGATAACAAGCGCGGCCGTCGCGGCGCCGATCGGTCGCGCCCGCGCAAGTACACGCGCGTCACCGCCGAGACCATCGACTACAAGGACCTCAACCTGCTGCGACGCTTCCTCTCCGACAAGGGGAAGACGCGCGGCCGTCGCGTCACCGGGCTTTCCCGCCGCCACCAGCGACAGCTGTCGGTGGCGGTGAAGCGGGCGAGAGAGATCGCCCTGCTTCCCTACGTCGGAGAGCGCTGATGGCGCAGGCCATCCTGCTCCAGGACGTCGAGTCTCTCGGCGAGCGTGGCCAGGCGATCGACGTCGCCCCCGGCTACCTCCGCAACTACCTGATCCCCCGCAAGCTGGCCCAGCCGGCCACCGCCGGCGCCCTCGAGGAAGCTCAGCGCCGTCGCGAGGCTGCCGAACGAGCGGAAAAAGTGCGGGCGGAGCGCGAAGCCGAAGCGGCGGGCCTGCTCTCGAAGACCGTGATCACGATCCACCAGCGCGCCGGCGAGGACGGGAAGCTGTTCGGCTCGGTCGGCGCCAAGGAGATCGTCGACGCCCTCCGCGACGCCCGCGACCTGAGGATCGACCGTCGCAAAGTTCGGCTCGAGCAGCCGCTGCGCGAACTGGGCACCTTCATGGTCGAGATCGAGCTTGCCGACAACACCGTCGCCTCGGTCAAGACAATCATCAGCGAGGAAAAGTAGCCCCTTCCCGATCGCCGCGGTGACCCGCGGCGCTAGGCTCGGCTCACCGTGGCATCTCCACGACTGCCAACCCGCATCACCCGCCGCGCAAGGGCCCGAACGCGGTTCGGCTGGGCCCGCTCCGAGCGGGCGACGGTCGGCCTCGCCGCGGTAGCCATCGCCGGCAGCGGAGCCGTGCTGGCGGACCAGTTCAGCCGCATGCTGCGAAGGCGCTCGCACGAGCGGGAGAGCCGCAATCCCGAGGTCCTGATCGAAGCCGCCCCGGCGGCGGCGATTGACACCGTCGGCGTCGCCGTCCGCGGCTACGCGGCCGCGCCTCGCAGCGAGACGGTCCTCTTCAATCTCCTGGCGGGCTTCCTCGGCTCCTTCGCCCTCGTCCGCCTCTCGACCTGGGGGATCAGGAATCGCTGGGGGCCGTACCGCAACCTCAACATCCGCGGCCACCACATCCACCACTTCCTGCCGGGCATCGTCATCGCCTTCGGCTCGGGCACCGCTGCCCTGCTCACCGACAACGACGAGCTCGAGCAGCGCCTGGCGCTGCCGATGGGCGCCGGCATCGGCCTCACCTTCGACGAGGCGGCACTGCTGCTCGACCTCCGGGACGTCTACTGGACTCGCGAGGGCCTGCTCAGCGTCCAGCTCAGCCTCGGCGCCACCGCGATCCTCAGCATCGCCATCCTCACCCAGCGAATGCTGCGCCGCGGCGAGCGCCAGCAGGAGGAGGAGGGCCTGATCCCCCGGGCCACCGATCATCTCTCCGCCGGAACTGGCGCGTTCGCGTGAAAGAAGCGTCAATTCCTTTTCACGGCATTTGCAGATAACAGCGACATGCAGGCGCCAGCCCTCTGGTTTGCTTGAGAGCCCCTGGGGTTCTCCCACCAGTGCCGCCGGTTGGGGGCCTTAACTAGATGACGATGCCGCAACCTCCCGCCACCCACGTACCGCCGCAGAACATCGAGGCGGAGGAGTCGGTCCTAGGGGCCATGCTCGTCGCCGAGCCGGCACTGACGCGGGTGATCGACGAGGTGAAGCTGAACGCGGCCGACTTCTACCTCGACCGCCACCGGGCGATCTTCGAGTGCGCCCACGACCTCTACGCGGAGTCAAAGCCGGTCGACGAGCTCAGCGTCAGCGAGGCGCTGACCCAGCGCAACATGATCGACCAAGCGGGAGGCAAGCACTACGTCTCCGAGCTGGCGGCAAAAGTGCCCGCCGCCGGCAACGCCAAGCACTACGCGGAGATCGTCCAGCAGAACTCGCTGCTGCGGCGGCTGCTCGGTGCCGGGCAGGAGATCCAGGAGTGGGTGAACGAGCGCGCGGGAGAACCGCGCGAGCTCTCCGAGCGAGCCGAGAAGCTGCTCTTCGACGTCGCCCATAAAGAGCAGGCGAGCGACTTCCGGCTGCTCTCGGAGATCCTCCACGACGAGGTCGACCGACTCGAGAAGCTCTCCACCGGCGAAATCGAAATGACCGGCACCCCGTCCGGCTTCCGCGACATCGACGCGATCACCGGCGGCTTTCAGCCAGGCAACCTGATCATCGTCGCGGCACGCCCGGCGATGGGAAAGAGCGCCCTGGTCGCCAACATCGCCGAAAACGTCGCGGTGAAGCGCGACAGGCCGGTCGCCTTCTTCTCGCTCGAGATGTCCGAGGTCGAGCTTGCCCAGCGCTTCATCGCCTGCCGAGCGCGGATCTCCGGCGACAAGCTGCGCAAGGGCCAGGTATCCCCGCGCGACTGGCCGAAGGTGGTGCGGGCCTGCAACGAACTCGAGGAGGCGCCGCTCTGGTTCGACGACTCCTCCGACCTCGGCATCCTCGACCTGCGGGCGAAGGCGCGGCGCCTGCACGCCCAGGAACAGGACCGCGGCGGCCTCGGCATGGTGATCGTCGACTACATGCAGCTGATGCGCTCCGACGACCACCGCGCCAACCGGGTCGAGCAGGTCGGCCAGATCAGCCGCGGGCTGAAGATCCTCGCCCGCGAGCTCGCGGTGCCGGTGCTGGCGATCTCACAGCTCTCGCGCGCGCCCGAGCAGCGGACGCCGCCGAAGCCGCAGCTCTCGGACCTGCGCGAGTCCGGCCAGCTCGAGCAGGACGCCGACGTCGTCGCCTTCCTCTTCCGCGAGGACTACTACCGCGACCCCGACGACGAGCCGGACGGCCTCGCCGACCTGATCATCGCCAAGCACAGGAACGGCCCGGTCGGGACCAGGAAGTTGGTCTTCCTCGACCGCTTCCCCAAATTCGCCGACTTCTCCGGCGCCGAAGCACCGATCGAGCAGCCGGTCGGCGAGAGCCCGCCGTTCCTCGACGCCAGCGCCGCGGGACCTGACTTCTGATGCCGGCGATCGCCCGCAGCGAACCGTTCCACAACCAGCGGCCTTGCCCGCTCGGCGTCTGCGACGGCTCCGGCTGGATCCTCGGCCCCGAAGACGTGGCGCGCGCCTGCGAGTGCCGGGCCGAGCGCCTCAACCGCGGCCGCAGCCGCGGCATCTCCTCGGTGATCCCGCCGCGCTACCGCGGCGTCTCTTTCGACCGGCCGCCGGTCTCCGACATGGCGCGGGACCTGCAGACGAAAGCGGCGGTCTCCGAAGTGCGCGCCTTCGTCGAGGACCTCGACTCCCGGCTCCGGGAGGGCCGCGGGCTCTGGCTCTTCGGCGACACCGGCACCGGCAAGACCACCCTGGCGATGCTGATCTCCAAAGCGGCGCTGGAAGCCGGCAAGACCGTCGCCATCTACTCGCTGCCGAAGCTGCTGGCGCGGATCCGCCGCACCTACGACTCCGAACCGGGCGGCGACTCCTACCTCTCCTTTTTCGAGCGCCTGACCTCGGTCGATCTGCTCCACATCGACGACCTCGGCGCTGAGAAACGCTCCGACTGGGTCCTGGAGCAGCTCTACGCGCTGGTCAACGAGCGCTACGAGACGCAGCGCTCGGTGCTGATCACGACCAACCTCCCGCACGAGGAGCTGGAGGAGCAGATCGGCTCTCGCACGGTCTCGCGGCTGACCCAGATCTGCGACGAGGTGGCGGTCTTCGGGGACGACCGGCGCTACGGCAAGTACCGCAAGGCCGCCTGACCCGACGCCACTGCGCGCCCGCCCGTTGCGACCGTCAGAATCCCCCGCTTATGCCAGGCGTGGTCATAGTCGGCGCCCAGTGGGGCGATGAGGGCAAGGGGAAGATCACCGATCTGCTCGCCGAGCGGGCCGAGGTGATCGTCCGTTTCCAGGGCGGCAACAACGCCGGCCACACGATCGTCCGCGAAGGCAAGGAGTTCAAGTTCCACCTGATCCCCTCGGGCATCCTCCACTCGGAGAAGACCTGCGTGATCGGCAACGGCGTCGTGCTCGACCCGAGGGTGCTGCTGGGGGAGATCGACGGGTTGAAACGAGCCGGGATCAGCGTCGCCAACCTGCGCATCTCCGCCAACGCCCACCTGATCATGCCCTACCACGTGCTGCTCGACACGGCCGGGGAGACCAAGCTCGGCAAGCTCTCGATCGGCACCACCCGGCGCGGAATCGGCCCCTGTTACGCCGACAAGGCGCTGCGGCTGGGCATCCGCGTCCAGGACCTGCTCGACGAGAAGATCCTGCGGACCAAGATCCGCGCCGCGCTGGAGCCCAAGCAGCAGGCCCTGCGCGAGCTCTCGGTACAGCGGCGCAAACTGCGCAAGGAAGCCGGCGAGGAGGCCAAGGCGGCGCCCGAGGGCCCGACGTCCGGCGTCCCCGACCCCCGCCTGGACCTGCACACGATGGTCGAGGAACACATCAACTACGGCCACCGCCTCGAGCCCCACATCGCCGACACGGCGAAGCTCTGCTGGGACGCCCTCGACAGCGATCAGACGGTGATCTTCGAGGGAGCCCAGGCGACCCTGCTGGACCTCGACCACGGCACCTACCCCTTCGTCACCTCCTCGAACCCGATCGCCGGCGCGGCCACAGTCGGCGCCGGCGTCGGCCCCACCGACATCACCGAGGTCTGGGGGGTCGCCAAGGCCTACGCGACCCGGGTCGGCGCCGGCCCCTTCCCGACCGAGTTGCACGAAGAGATCGGCGAGCGGATGGTCGAGCGTGGCCACGAGTTCGGCACCACCACCGGCCGCCGCCGCCGCTGCGGCTGGATGGACCTGGTCGCCCTGCGCTACGCGGTCCGGCTCAACAGGATGGACTCGCTGGCGATCACCAAGCTCGACGTGCTCAGCGGGCTCGGGCCGTTGCGGGTCGCGGTCCGCTACCGCTCCAAGGAGGGCGCGGTCCTCGACAGCTTCCCCTACCACCAGTCGATCCTGCACTCGGCGACCCCCGAGTATGAGGAGCTGCCGGGCTTCGACGAGGATCTCGGCGAGTGCCGCGAGGAGAAGGACCTACCGCAGGCGGCCCGCGACTACCTCGCCTACATCTCCGATTTCGTCAAGGTTCCGATCCGCCTGGTGGGAGTCGGACCGGACCGCGCCCAGACGATCCGGATCGATTCCTAGCCCCCGGTCGCCCTCACACCTCTGCACTACAGTCTGGGCGTGGCTTCCAGCTGACGCGCGGCCAACCTCAGCGAGCGGCTGCCCCGCGGAAGGCACGGCCTGCCGCGGGAGGCGGTGACCGAGTCCCAGCGCAACCGCATCCACCAGGCGATGATCGAGGTCGTCTCCGAGCGCGGCTACCCGGAGACACGCGCGGTCGACGGGGTCGGCGTCGCCGGGGTCTCGCGGAAGACCTTCTATGAACTCTTCGACAGCAACGATCCCCAAAATCGCCGGCGGCAGCGGCTCGGTCACGTCGTTCATCCTCAAGATCGACAAAAAATTCGCCTACAAGGGCAAGAAGGTCAGCGTCCTCTCGGCCAAATGCCCCGACGGCAAGCTCCAGGCGCACGGCACGGCGATCTTCAGCGACGGCACCAAGGCCTCCGCTGAAGTCCTCCGCACCTGCACCGGCAAGGGCTGAGGTGGAGCTCGCCACGTATTTCCTTAGGACAGGCAGGATTCGAGAAGGGCGGCCGAGAGGCCGCCCTTCTTCGTGGGGCTCCGGCAGAGTTGCCGTAAGCTCATGGAGCCTTGAGCCGCCTGAGAACGAAGATGGCCCTGGCCCTCGTGGCCGCCGGCGCGATCGCCGCGGTGGCGGTGCCGAGCGCGATCGGTCAAGCCGGTGTGCCCTGGGGAGCCGGCTGCAGTCCCGTTGCTGCTGGCGCGACGAGGACCAGCGCCAATTGCGGAGCGACGCTCGTCGACGGCAGAGCGATCGCACCTCCCGGAGCACCCGCAGCCGTGAAGCAGGTGATCGCTGCCGCGAACCAGATCGACGGCAGACCCTATGTCTGGGGCGGCGGCCACCTCAGCTTCTTCACCAAGGGTTACGACTGCTCAGGGGCCGTCAGCTACGCGCTGCACGGCGCCAGCCTGCTCGGCACAACGATGGTCTCGGGACAGCTCGAGTACTGGGGAGACGCCGGCGGCGGTCGCTGGATCACCGTCTACGCCAACTCCCACCACGTCTTCATGGTCGTCGCCGGTCTGCGCTTCGACACCCTCGACGACCCGCCCGGTGTGAGCGGGCCGCGCTGGAAGATGGCTGCACCCGATTCGCGGATCCTGCCGAGCTTCGTCGCCCGGCACCCGGCCGGGCTCTAGCACCAAACCGCACCGAAATCCTGAGCGAGTCGACGCCAGCGGGTTTCGCGGATAGCCTTGCCGAACGTAAACGGCCGCCGCTGGCGGGATGGAGGAGACGCGATGAACAGCTGGGACCTGATCGACCTCGATCTCGAGCCGCGCCTGCCGGAGATCCTCTCCTCGAGCGACGCCGCGCGGGCGATCGTGCTTGATCTGGCGGCCGGTCAGAGCCTCGCCGACCACGAGGTTCACGAGCGCGCCTGGCTGATAGTGCTCGTCGGCGAGGTCGAGGTGAGCGCCGCCGCCGGGGAGAGCGCCAGCGGCGGGGTCGGCTTCATGGCCGAGTTCGCCCCAGCCGAGCGCCACGAGATCCTCGCCATCTCGAAGGCTCGCCTGCTGCTGCTGCTGACCCCATGGCCCGGTGACGGGCACCCGGGGGCGATGACGATTCAGGAGAAGCTCTACGCGCGTCGCCACGCCGCCAAGCGCGCGGAGTGAGGTCTGTTCTCGGCGATCCGCCCGGCGGCGCCTGGCCCTCCGCCTTCTGCAAACCACCCGCTCGCCCTCGGTGACCGATCTTCACCGCGCACCTGGGGCGAACTGCCCGAGGACGAAGCGAGCAGCACGACCGAGATCCCGATTGCGTTAGCCCGACCCAACCGCTCGTATGGACTTGATTAGCAGGGAGGATGGGGGTGACCAAGGATCTCAAAGTCGCTACCGCCCTCGCCAAAGCGCTCAGTCACCCGAGGCGGATCAAGATCCTGCAGGAAGCCGAGAAGGGGCGGATCAGCCCGGTCGGTTTCTCCAAGACGGAGGATCTGCCAGTGAGCAAGGCCTCCTACCACTTCGGTGAGCTGAAGAAGGCGGGCTGCCTGAAGATGGTCGACACCGTCGCCGGCCGCGGCGCGGTCGAACACGTTTACGCGGGGACGGCCCAGGGCAAGAAGCTGCTGTCGCTGATCGAAGCGCTTTAGTCGGACCGCGGCGCTGGTGGTCGCCGACCTCGACGCGATTTCAGCCCCGCGCGGCGGCCCGTCAACCCGCGAGGGTCGACCGCTCCGCGCCCTTGACCGGCCGCCTCGCGCCGCAGAATTGGCATGCAGGTCGGGCGAGCCAGAGGTGTCGACGGCTTCGGGTCGCAGCGCGATCCGTGCCGTTGTGTGGCCCGGGCCCTGATTCATGTCCGCTCCCCATCGACGCTGCCCACCTACCCGCCGATGGGTGGGCAGCGTGAAGGAAGAGAGGGACCCGCAAGCGCTTCGACGGGGAGCTGATCGAGATCCCATTGCCGGAGCTCTTCCGCCAGCCGCTCAGGCCGCTCTCTCCTAAGTCTTTTCCTCGAGGCCGTTGGCCTGTATGCGTCCGTCGCGGCGGTGGCGGCGGACGAGGGGGGCGATGTAGCCGATCAGGGCGCCGACCGCGACGGCGATCAGGAGAACGACGATCAGCGGCGCGTTGAAGCTGGCGGAGAGGACTTCGACGCTGACCTGCTGGGAGTTCTGCAGGCAGACGATGACGACCAAGGCGACGAGGACGCCGACGATCCAGGCGCGCCAGTTGACCGGTTTCTTCTCCGGGGTCACCCGCTCATCCTAGAGGCGGGCGCCAGCAGTGAACCCTGCCCGACCGCCTCCCGTATCCCCTAACTCACGCGGCTCGGGACATCTGGCCGCGGGTAACTCGTCCACGAGGAGGCAGAACCATGTTGAAGCGAAGCGCGGCAGCGGTGGCAGTGGTCGCGGCAATGGCGATCGGCGGCAGTGGAGTCGCACTGGCCAGCAACGGCGCAGATGACCCCGCTCCCCATCACCAAGGGAAGCACCACAAACAAGATCACGGCCGGCACCATCACGGCAAAGGCGCCGAACATGGGCCCAACCACCCGTAGCCGAGTGGCGGCTGGGGCGGCTCGTCGAGCCGCCCTGGTCTACTCGCCGGTGACGGGCCAGCGGGCCGGGGAGCGGACGCCGTCGCCACCCTCGGGCTTGTCGGCGCCGACGGTGATCACCTCGAGCCCTTCGGGCCCGGCCACGAAGTCGCGGACGACCTCGGGGGCGACGCGGACTACGTCCCACTTGCGCAGCTCGACGACCTCGTCCTCGAGCTTGATCCGGCCGGAACCGCCGATGGCGATGTAGGCCTCCTCCTGCACTTTGGGGAGTGGCCGTCGACGGCGGTGAAGCCGGGGGCGTAGCGGAAGAGGCTGATTCCGAGCTGATCGGAGTCGAGATATTTCCGCGAGACGCGGGCTTCCATCTCCGGCCCCTCGAAGACGGCGTCGATCTCCATCAGGTTCTCGACCGCGAAGCCGGACACGCCGGGGAGTCTAGGCCGGTGTGGTGCGGACTCGCTGCGATGATTGACCGACCCCGCTCCAGGCACAGGCTGACACGAGAGAGGCATGAGATGGCGACGATCACCGAGTACGAGAGCGAGCAGATCGAGAAGGCGAACGCGACCGGGAAGACGCCGGTCGTCTTCATCCACGGGCTCTGGCTGCTGCCGAGCAGCTGGGACCGCTGGGCGACGGTCTTCGAGGAGGCCGGTTACACGCCGCTGACCCCGGGCTGGCCCGACGACCCGCAGACGGTCGAGGAGGCTAACGCCAACCCCGACACCTTCGCCAAGAAGACCGTCGGCCAGGTCGCCGACCACTTCGGCGAGGTGATCGAGAAGCTGGAGAAGAAGCCGGCGGTGGTCGGCCACTCCTTCGGCGGGCTGCTGACCCAGATCGTCGCCGGGCGCGGGCTCTCTGCGGCCTCTGTCGCGATCGACCCGGCGCCGTTCCGCGGCGTCCTGCCGCTACCGATCTCCGCCCTGAAGTCGTCCAAACCGGTGCTGCAGAACCCGGCCAATCGCAACCGCGCGGTGCCGCTCACCTACGAGCAGTTCCGCTACGGCTTCGCCAACGCGGTCAGCGAGAACGAGGCGAAGGAGCTCTACAACGAGTTCGCGGTGCCGGCGGCAGGGGCGCCGCTGTTCCAGGCGGCGACCGCCAACCTCAATCCCTGGACCGAGGCGAAGGTGAACAGCAAGAATCCCGATCGCGGACCGCTGCTGATCATCTCCGGCGAGATGGATCACACCGTGCCCTGGCCGATCGCCAACGCCTCCTTCAAAAGACAGAAGCGGAACGAGGGCGTGACCGAGATCAAGGAGATCCCGAACCGCGGCCACGCGCTGACGATCGACAGCGGTTGGCGCGAGGTCTGCGACACCGCGCTCGAGTTCGTTAAGCGGTTCGCATAGGCGAGGTCGCCGACTGGAGATCGGCTGCGACCCCCGAGGCCCAGCGCTTGACCTCGGGCCAGTCGCGGAAGTCTCCGTGCATCCGGAAGAGGGCGGTGGCGAGCCTCTGGGCCAGACCGAGGTTCTTCCGGTCGAGCTTGCCGGGGAACATGCGGTGGTCGCGGGCGGCGGTCTCGGTGCGCAGGGCCGGCAGGTCAACCGGGTCGGCGCCCATCTTCTGCACCAGCTTGCGCGAGGGATCGCCGACCGGGCCGCTGGAGAACAGCCAGACCGGTCGTGACTTGAGCGCGTCCGAGGAGCGCGAAACGAACTCCATCGCCGGCCCGAGCCAGTGGCCCATATAGACGGCGCTGCCGAGCACCACCGCGTCGTACTCGCGGACGTTGCCGACGTACTCGGGCGCGAGGACGGCCACCTCGAAGCCCCGGCCTCGCAACTGCTCACCGATTGCCGCGGCAATCTCGGCGGTGGAGCCGTAGCGGCTGGCTGCGGTTACGAGAACCTTCATGCCCCAATCCTCTGATCTCGGCGGCGCCTGCGCATCGTGGAGAAGCCGGCCACCCGCTGCGGTCGACTACGGACTGCCGCCCGCCTAAGCTCGGCGCGTGACCGAGGCCGAGACGCGAGCCGAGAAGATCGAGGCGCGCCTCCGCGAGGCGGGCACGCCGCAGCGGGCCGAGGGCGCCAAGCGCTACCTGAAGAGCTCGCTCGAGCACCTCGGGGCCAGCGTGCCGCAGGTGCGCGCCGAGGCGACGCCGATCGCGAAGTCGATCTCCTCCCACCGCGAGCTGCTCGGGCTGGCGAAGGCGCTCTGGGCCGAGCCAGTACACGAGCGCCGCCTCTGCGCCGCCTTCCTGCTCGAAGCGCGGGTCGAGCTGCTCGGGCCACGGGACCTGCCGGCGATCCAGCGCTTCGTCCGCGAGTCGAAGACCTGGGCGCTGGTCGACGTGCTCGCCGACAAGGTTCTCGGGGGGCTGCTGCTGAGCCACCCGGAGGCCGCCGATCGGCTCGATCGCTGGGCGGGCGACGAGGACTTCTGGGTGCGGCGCGCGGCGCTGCTGTCGCAGATCAAGCCCTTGCGGGCGGGCGCCGGCTTCGAGCGCTTCGGCCGCTACGCCGACGCGATGCTCGACGAGCGGGAGTTCTTCATCCGCAAGGCGATCGGCTGGGTGCTGCGGGAGGCCGCCAAGAGCCGCCCGGCGGAGGTCTACGAGTGGCTGCTGCCGCGGGCCGGGCGTGCATCCGGGGTGACGATGCGGGAGGCGGTGAAGCACCTCTCGCCAGACCAGAGGAAGGCGCTGCTTGCGGCGAGGGTGGGACCTGCTGCTTCGACTCGATAAGCGGTGCGGTGCCGTTGCGGGGAAACTGATCGCGTGGAAGAGCGAGAGATACCGATCCGCCGCGGTGGGGTCGAGGACGCGGCCACCGCGGCGCGGCTTTTGCACGACTTCAACACCGAGTCCTCGGCGCCGACCCCCGGCGTCGGGGCGCTGACCGAGCACGCCCGACGGCTGCTGGCCGAGGGCGAGATCACGGTCCTGCTCGGCGGTGATGGACCGGGACGGGATCGCGCTGCTGCGGCTGCGCCCCTCGGTCTGGACGGGTAAGCCCGAGACATATCTGCAGGAGCTCTACGTGGTGCCGGGGCTGCGCAGCCGGGGCATCGGGCGAGCGCTGCTCGAGGCGACGATGGAGGCCGCCCGCGAGGCGGGGACGACCGGGATCGACTTCAACACCGGCGAGTCCGACACCGCCGCGCGGGCGCTGTTTGAGAGCGCCGGGTTCACCAACCTGGAATCCGATCCCGACGGGCCGGCGATGCTCTTCTTCGAGCGTGAGCTCTAGGCCTAGGTCGAGCTCAGGGCCTCGGGCCTGAGAACGAGCAGGCAGACGTCATCGCCGATCGGTCCGTCGCCCCACTCGAGCAGGGCCGTCTGCGCCTCCCGCGCCAGCGCGCGCCGGCGCCCGGCCAGAGGTTCGAGCAGGCGGGACATTCCCTCGATGCCGAGCAGGTCACCGCCGCGTCGCACGTCGGTGGCGCCGTCTCTGTCGGCGAGCACGCCGTCGGAGTGGTCGAGGCGGATGTCGGCGGAGGCGAGTTTGAGGTCGCTTCTCGCCCCGAGCAGGAAGGTCGGGCCGCGGGGCGCAACTCTTCCAAGCTTGGGAGGCAGAGCGGCGGCGGATGGCCGGCAAGAGCGCAGGTGACCACCGAGTCGGACGTCTGGAAGCGGAGACAGACGGCGCTGGCGAGCTCCTCCTTGTGGCCGGAGCGCTCGAAACGTGTCGCGTTGGCGAGGGTGAGGATCTCTGCTGGATCGCTGATATTGGCGGCGAAGGCGGCGAATCGGGCCCTGATGAAGGTCGCGAGGCGGGCGGCCTTGGGACCGTGACCGACGACGTCGCCGACGACCGCGATCATCGAGCCGTCCGGCCCGTTGGTTAGGAGGTAGAAGCCGCCCGAAACCCCGTATTCGGAGGGGACGAATGCGGCGCTCGCATCGACGCCGGGAATCTGCGGGAGGCGTCTGGCGTCAGGGACGCCCGGATCGCCTCAAGTTCCTCGGCAGATTGCTCGAGGACGATCAGCCGCTCGCGCAGGAGCGAGACGAGGACGACAACCGTGGCGAAGGCGATTGCTCGCAGCGCCAGCGCGAAGATAAGGTTCGTGACGGGATCGATCAGGGCGCTGATCAGGTAGATGGCGGCGCAGGCGATCGCCGCCGCCACTCCGGCCCGACGTCCGAACCACCAGGTCGCAAGGCCGACGGGAACCGCGTAGACGAAGGCGACTCCGGGACCGGCGGCCGAATTGAGAAGCAGCCGGAGGACGAAGACGAGGATGGCCGCGGCGAAGATCCAGGCTGCGCGAGCAGAACTGGTTCGACCGCGCGGCACACCGGGCACCCTATAAGGACTTTGCCAGTTCAAAGAAGCCGACGCCGCCGGGCGGGTCGAAGAGCTCGGAGTGGAGCAGATGGGCGAGCAGCTCGACGCCGTCGACGAGCCGCGGGCCGGGTCGCGAGTAGGTGGAGGCGGCGTCGACGGCGAAGACGCGGTCTGCCCCCAGGGCCTCGATCCGCCGCCAGTGCTCGACCGCCTGGGCGCGCGACTCCTCGACGTACCAGCCGCAGGGCATGACCACAAGCAGGTCGGGATCGAGGGCGGCGAGCCGCTCCCATGCGACTTCGGGCGACTTGGCGCCCGACGGGCCGGCGATGTCCTCGCCCCCGGCGATCGAGATCATCTCCGGGATCCAGTGGCCGCCGACGAAGGGCGGGTCGAGCCACTCGAGGGCTATCGTGCGGGGTCGGTCGGCCCCGGCGACGGCGGCGCCGACCGCGGCCAGCCGGCCCTCGAGCTCGCCCCGCAGCTCGTGCGCCCGCTCCGCGATCCCGGCCGCCTCACCGAGCCGAGTCACGTCGTCGAGCACCTCGCCGAGCGTGCTCGGGTCCTGCTGAATGACCCGGGGCGGGCCCGGCAGCCGGGACGCGACCTGGACCACATCCTCGAAGGAGACCGCGCAGACGTCGCAGACGGCCTGGGTGACGATCAGGTCCGGCGCCAACTCCACCAGCCGCTCCTCGTCGAGGCTGTAGAGCGCCTTGCCTTCGGCGAGGATCGACTTCACGGCGGCGTCGATCTCGCCAGCGCTGAGGCCCTCGGGCAGGACGGTCGCGGTCAGGTGCGGCAGCTCACCCGCGGCCGGCGGGAAGTCGCACTCGTGGGTGACGCCGACCACGCTCTCGCCGAGCCCAAGGGCAAACAGCATCTCGGTGGCCGATGGGACCAGGCTGGCGATTCGCATCGTCCGGGCAATATCGCACCGTCAGCCGGTGTAGGAGTGGGTGGGAGTCGTCCCGTCCGGCGCCAGGAGGTCGAAGCCGTCGGGGGTGTGGAGATGGCCGGGACCGCTGCCCGGCTTGCCCGTCACCCCGTACTGCCAGACGATGTGCTTGGTGCGAGGGTCGATCAGCACGACCCGGTGGCGGTAGTCGTCGTTGACCGCGATCAGGCCGTTCGGCAGCCGCTCGGCCAGGCTCGGATGGTTGAGCCTGCCGTCGCCGGAGCTGGGCCGGTAGGACCAGAGGATGTGGCCGGCGCGGTCGAATTTGTAGATCCCACCCGGGTTGGCGTAGTCGACAACCAGGTAGCGGTCGGGGCCAAGCTGCTGCGGATCGGAGGGGTAGGAGATCGGCAGCTGAGCGCTCCAGACGAGCTTGCCGGTGTTGGTGATCTCGTCGATATAGGAGCCTGTGACCTCGGAGATGAGGATGTCACCGTTGGCCAGCGGCGTGTCGCCGTTGGGCGAGCCCAGCAGCCGCGGTGGTTCGTGCCCGCATTCGCTCGGGTCGCCGAATTCGTTCAGCACCTTCTTCTGCGGTGAGATCAGCAGGACGCGGCAGTTCTGGGCGTCGGCGACGGAGACCGTGCCGTCCTTCAGCAGGTAGGCGTCGTCGGGCTCGTGCAGGTAGCCGGGTTCGGAGCCGGCGACGCCGGGGTGCCCATAGGACCAGAGCAGCTTCCCGGAGGGGAAGGCGAGCTGGACGATGCGCTCGTTCTGCTCCTCGTTGGAGATGATCCCCTTGCCGCCGTGGATGAAGAAGGCGTCGTCGGGAAAGTAGAAGCCGCCGGGTGGCGCCGGGTGGGCCTTGGAGGGGAACTGCCAGAGGATCTTCTTCTGCGCGTTGACGACGATGAGGCGGTTGTTGCCGCGGTCGGCGATCATCAGCCGGCCGTTGAACGGGGGAGCCTTCGCCGTGGCTTCGGAAGCGGGCGGGGCGAGTTTCACGC
>DATAIY010000384.1:0-6953 GCA_036262475.1 Solirubrobacterales bacterium | reverse complement strand
GGGTGACCGAGTGATTGCCCCAGGTGGTCATGTTGGTGACAGCGGTGACCGGCTTGCCAAGCTTGTTGGCGAGTTGTGAGATGGCCCGGTTGTGGTCCAGGCGCATCATCGCCGTGAATCGCTCCCGCGGCACATCGGGCGCGTTCGACATCGCGATCAGGCAGTTGGTGTTGGCCGGGTTGCCGACCACCAGCACCCTGATGTCATCGGCGGCTCCGGAGTTGATCGCCGCGCCCTGCGGTTTGAAGATGCCGCCGTTGGCCTCGAGTAGGTCGGAGCGCTCCATGCCGGGTCCGCGCGGCCGGGCACCGACCAGAAGGGCGATGTTGGTGCCGTCGAACGCCTGCATGGGATTGTCGCTGATGTCGATCCGGCTCAGCAGCGGGAAGGCGCAGTCGTCGAGCTCCATCGCGGTTCCCTCGGCCGCCTTGATGGCGTCGGGAATCTCCAGCAGGCTGAGCTCGACCGGGGTGTCGGGGCCGAGCATCTGACCGCTGGCGATCCGGAACAGGATCGCGTAGCCGATCTGACCGGCCGCGCCGGTGACGGTGACCTTGACGGGGGTGCTCACGGTTTGTTCTCCTCGGAGTTGGGGTTTGGGGACCGCCGAGCCATCGCTCGCTGGAGGTTCTCATCGATCGAGGCCAGGAACTCCTGCGTGGTCTGGAACTTCTGGTCTCCGCCGACGAGCAGCGCGAGGTCTTTGGTCATCTTGCCGCTCTCGACCGTCTCGATGCATACCCGCTCGAGGGTCTCGGCGAATCCCGAGACCGCCGGGGTCTCGTCCATGCGCCCGCGAGCCGCCAGGCCGCGGGTCCAGGCGAAGATCGATGCGATCGGGTTGGTGGAAGTCGGTTTGCCCTGCTGGTGCTGGCGAAAGTGGCGGGTGACCGTGCCGTGCGCGGCCTCGGCCTCGACCGTCTTGCCGTCGGCACTCATCAGCACGCTGGTCATCAGGCCGAGCGAGCCGAAGCCCTGCGCGACCGTGTCCGACTGCACATCGCCATCGTAGTTCTTGCAGGCCCACACGTAACCGCCTTCCCACTTCAGGGCGGCGGCGACCATGTCGTCGATCAGGCGGTGTTCGTAGGTGATGCCGGCGGCTCCGAAGTCCGCCTTGAACTCGGCCTCGAAGACCTCGGCGAAGATGTCCTTAAAGCGGCCGTCATAGCGCTTCATGATCGTGTTCTTGGTCGAGAGGTAGACCGGGTAGCCCCGGTTCAGCCCGTAGCGCATCGAGGCGCGGGCGAAGTCGCGAATCGAGTCGTCGAGGTTGTACATCGCCATCGCGACGCCGGCGCTGGGGAAGTCGTAGACGTCGAGCTCGACCGGCTCGGAGCCGTCCTTCGGGGTGTAGGTCAGCGTCAGCGTCCCCTCACCGGGGACGACCATGTCGGTGGCGCGGTACTGGTCGCCGAAGGCGTGGCGGCCGATCACGATCGGCTTGGTCCAGCCCGGCACCAGGCGCGGCACATTGGAGATCACGATCGGCTCGCGGAAGATGACGCCGCCGAGGATGTTGCGGATCGTCCCGTTCGGCGAGCGGTACATCTTCTTCAGGCCGAACTCCTCGACCCGCGCCTCGTCCGGGGTGATCGTCGCGCACTTGACGCCGACGCCGTGGCGCTTGATCGCGTTGGCGGCGTCGACCGTAATCTGATCCTCGGTCGCGTCCCGACTATCGATCCCGAGGTCGTAGTACTCGAGCTCGAGCTCGAGATAGGGAAGGACCAACTGCTCTTTGATGAACGACCAGATGATGCGGGTCATCTCGTCGCCGTCGAGCTCGACGACCGGGTTCTTGACCTGGATCTTGGTCACGGGCGCAGACTATTGAAACCGCCGCACCGGTCCGTGCCAGACAAGCTGTTCTATGTTGGCCCCTCGATGTCCAACTTCTCGGACGGCTCGGTGTTTGGCTGACGGCGATCGGCAGCGAGTCGGCAGCCGGGGCGCGCGATGCGGCGGCGGAGCTGGACGACGCCGGCTGGGGCACGCTCTGGATCGGCGAGTCGCCGAAAAACAAGGAGGCCCTCGTCCACGCCGGCCTGCTGCTCGCCGCGACGCGGCGGATCGAGGTGGCGACCGGGATCGCCAACGTCTACGGCCGCGACGCGCTTGCGGCGAAGCTCGGCGCCGAAGCGCTGGCCGAGGCCACGGCGGCCGCTTCGTGCTCGGGCTCGGCGTCAGCCACCAGCCGCTGGTCGAGGCCCGCGGGGCCGACTACGGGAAACCGGTGGCGACGATGCGCGCCTACCTCGACGCTTACGAGGCGGCGAGCTACGAGCCGCCCGCGCCCGCGGAGCCGGCACCGCTGATCCTCGCCGCGCTCGGCCCGCGGATGCTCGAGTTGGCGCGAGACCGCAGTGCCGGCGCCCATACCTACTTCGTCCCGGTCGAGCACACCCGCCAGGCCCGCGATGTGCTCGGCGAGGGGCCGCTGCTCGCGGTCGAGCAGGGCTTCGTGCTCGACCCGGACAAGGAGCGGGCGAGCGACGCTGCCCGAGACTTCGCCAGCCGCTACCTGGCCCTGCCCAACTACTCGAACAACCTGCTCAGGTTGGGCTACTGCGAGGAGGACGTGGCGGGCTCCGGCAGCGAGCGCTTGATCGCCGAGACGATCGTTCGCGGCGGCGCCGGCGACGTGGCCGCACGGGTCAGCGAGCACCTCGCGGCAGGCGCCGACCACGTCTGCCTGCAGCCGATCGCACCGGCGCTGGATCTCGCGCTCGCCTGGCTTCGCGAGGTCAAGCCGGCCGTCGCCGGGTTGTAGCTGAGCGGAACTTGGAGACGCCGGGACGCACTTGCGCTCAAGTGTGAATCGTGATTCACTTCTTCGATCGTCTACCGCCCGACAGCCCGAACCGAGGCGCGCCGCAGCGTCGCACGCGCGCGCCTGGTCGACGCCGCCAGTGAACTGATCGCCAGGGGCGGCTACGGCGAGGCGACGATCGCCAGCGTCGCCGAGCGGGCAGGAGTCGCGGTTGGGACCGTCTACCGCCACTTCCCGTCGAAGTCGGCGCTGTTCGCCGAGGTCTTCCGCGAGGGCTCTCAGCGCGAGGTCGACGCGATGGCCGCGGCGATGGGGGGGGACCTGCCGTCGCCGCTGCGGATCGCAGCCGGTGTCGAGACCTTCGCCCGGCGCGCGATGCGAGCCCGCCGCTTCGCCTGGGCGCTGCTGGGGGAGCCGATCGACCCCGGCGTCGAGGCCGAGCGCCTGGCTTTCCGCCGCGCCTACCGCGACCTGCTCGCTTCGGTCCTGCGCGACGGGGTGGCGGCGGGCGAGCTCACACCGCAGGACCCGGACCTCAGCGCGGCGGCGCTGGTCGGGGCGATCGGCGAGGCGCTGGTCGGACCGCTCTCCGCCCCCGCCGCGGACGGCGATGCCGCCCAGGTGGCGATCGCCTCCCTGGTCGAGTTCTGCGAACGCGCGATTGGAAAGGAAAGAGCCCTTGTCGATGCTTGAGACTCGAAGCGCCGCCACCCATGAGGTGACCAACCAGCCACCGCCGCTGACCGACTACAACGTCTTCGAGGCCGACACCCCGCTGGTCGAGGCGGTGCGCCGCGAGGGTGCCGACTGGGCGGAGTCCCGAATCTCCGCCGTTGGCGCGCTCGCCGGCAGCGAGCCGGTCCGTGCCCTCGGGGCCGAGGCCAACGAGAATCCGCCGAAGCTGCGGACCCATGACCGCTTCGGAAACCGGGTCGACGAGGTCGAGTTCCACCCCGCCTGGCATGAGCTGCTTGGGATGGCGGTTGAGCACGAACTGCACTGCTCCCCCTGGAAGGATCCGCGACCTGGTGCGCACGTCGCCCGCGGCGCCGCCTTCATGTGCATGTCACAGGCCGAGGCCGGCATCGGCTGCCCGATCTCGATGACCTACTCGGTCATCCCGGCCCTGCGCACCCAGCCCGAGCTGGCCGCCGAGTGGGAGCCGCGGTTCCTCTCCCCCGACTACGACCCTCGCAACTCCCCGGCCCCGGCCAAGGCCGGCGCCCTGGCCGGGATGGGGTTGACCGAGAAGCAGGGCGGCACCGACGTCCGCGCCAACACCACCGTCGCCCGCCCCGTCAACGGCGGCGGCCCCGGGGCCGAGTACGAGCTGAGCGGGCACAAGTGGTTCATGTCGGCGCCGATGTGCGACGCCTTCCTCGTCCTCGCCCAGGCCGACGGCGGCATCTCCTGCTTTCTCTTTCCGCGCTGGACCCCCGACGGCGAGCGCAACCGCTTCCGCCTGCAGCGGCTGAAGGACAAGCTCGGCAACCGCTCCAACGCCTCCAGCGAGGTCGAGTTCGACTCCGCCTCCGCCTGGCTGGTCGGCGAGGAGGGAGCGGGCGTGCGGACGATCATCGAGATGGTCAACCACACCCGCCTCGATTGCATGATGGGTGGCGCGACGGGGATGCGGGCCGGGGTCGCGCAGGCGATCCACCATGCCTCCCACCGCTCCGTTTTCGGCCGCGTCCTCAGCGAGCAGCCGCTGATGAGGAACGTGCTGGCCGACCTCTGCGTCGAGTCGGAGGCGGCGACGATCTCGGCGATGCGCCTGGCCCGCGCCTACGACGAGGCGATCGCCGGCGATACCGACGCCCAGAACCTGAAGCGAATCGCCAACGCGGTGCTCAAGTACTGGATCTGCAAGCGGGCGCCGATGCACGCCGGCGAGGCGCTCGAGTGCCTTGGCGGCAACGGCTACGTCGAGGAGTCGGGAATGCCGCGCCTCTTCCGCGAGAGCCCGCTCAACTCGATCTGGGAGGGCTCCGGCAACGTCCAGTGCCTCGACGTCCTCCGCGCCATGATCAAGAGCCCCGCCTCCCTCGACGCCTTCTTCGCCGAGGTTCAGGAGGGCGCAGTCACCGAGCCGAGGCTCGACGCCTACGCCCGGTCACTGCGCGACCAGCTGCCGGGTGACCTTGAGACGGTCGAGACCCGGGCCCGCCGCGTCGTCGAGCGGATGGCGCTCGCCCTCCAGGGTTCCCTCCTGGTCCGCTACGGCGATCCCGCCGTGGCCGACGCCTTCTGCGCTTCGAGGCTCTCAGGTGACTGGGGCCAAGCCTTCGGAACGCTGCCGGCGGGCGTGGACTTCGCAGCGATCATCGAGCGCCATGCGCCGAGCGGGTCCCGGTAGCGGTTCCGTTTAACTTTTCTTCGAGCGGCGAGGCAGTCCCTGGATGTGGGCAGCAAGAAGGTGCAAGACGCTCCACCCCTACCGAGACCCGCCCAACGGACGGCTTTCGCGATTTCCTCAGCTGCCGAGGGGCGGGCGTTGATATCGCGGCTGTTGTCGCATCCCGGGCACAAATACGACATCGAGCACAGCCACTCGTTCGCACCGAAGTCAGGGGACCTCGCTGGTCGAAGCTCGGGGTTCCGGCGGAAGCCCCTGACCTGGGGTCGCGGGTAGGGGTGAAGCGTCTTGTACTTTTTGCTTCTCTGGATCTAAGACTGCTCTGGGCGGTCCCAAGAAAAAGTCAAGCGGAATCCCTGCCCGTGCCCCGTTGAGCGGAACCCCTAGCTGGATCCCGCCGTCGCGTCGCGGAGCGCCCGCCCGACCTGCTCGACCGTAATCACGCCGCTCAACCGCCCGTCGGCGTCGACAGCCATCAGCGCCCCGAGCCTCCTCAGGTTCTGGTTGCTCAGCAGGCTGTCGAGAGGCGTGTCGTCGCGGATGAAGAGACCGTTGTCGTGGTCGACCAGATCGGAGACGTTGGAGCTGGCGCGGGAGACCTCGGGGACCTCGTCGGCGCGGTCGCGTTCGAGCAGGCCGAGGAAGCGGTGGGCGGCGTCGACCACCGGAAACCAGGGCCAGCGGTAACGCAGGAAGTACTCGTCGAGCGCCCGCTCGATGCTGATGTCGCCCGGGATCGCGACCGGCTCGCGATCCATCACGTCGGCGACCCGGACGTCTCCGATATGGCTGGTCAGTGCCGTCTGCAGCGCGGCGCCGCGGGCCGAACCGTTGATCACCATCCCGATCAGCGCCAGCCAAACGCCGCCGAAGACGCCGAAGATCGAGTTGGTCAGCACCATGTAGATCCCGGCCGCAATGAAGCCATAGCCGAAGACGCGGCCGAGGTTGGCGGCGAAGCGGGTGGCCGAGTTACGGTCTCCGGTCCGCCACCAGGCGACCGCGCGGGCGATGCGGCCACCGTCCATCGGAAAGGCGGGCAGCAAGTTGAAGACCAGGACCAGCAGGTTGATCGTCGCCAGCCAGGCGACCATCGCCAGCACTCCGGAGGCACCCGAGGTGGATTCGAGGGCGGCGGCGTTCTTGAACTCGCCGGGGCTGGAAGCGGCGATCCCGCCGGCGGTGAGGAGGACGACTATCGCCAGCGTCACCGCCGGGCCGGCGAGCGCGACCTTGAGTTCGGTGCTCGGGCTCTCGGCTTCGCGATCCATCCTCGCCATGCCGCCGAAGATCCAGAGCTGAATGCTCGAGATCCCGATCCCGTTGCGCAGGGCCGCGGCCGCGTGGCCGAGCTCGTGCAGGACGATCGAGCCGAAGAACCCGACAGCGCTGAACACCGCCAACAGGAAGGGAGCCGAGGCCGAACCGGACTCCCCCAGCAGCCGTTCGTAGAACTGCGTCATGTACAGGATGACTATGAAAAGGATCAGGAACCAGGACCAGTCGACCGAGATCCGGATCCCGCGAACGTGGAAAAGAGTGAAGGAGCCGCCACCGAGCATCCCTCAATGGTAAGCGGGTACCTTCCTGGCCAGATGGTCAGGGGCAGCGCAGAGCAGCGACCGATCGGGGAGCGCCTCGGTGCGGCGGACCCGGATTGGCTGCGCCAACGCCTCGAGGAACTGGAGAAGATCGAGCGCCCGTCGGCGTCCGAAGGGGAGCGCCGGGCAGCCGAATGGCTGGTCGAGCGCTTCGCCGAGCTGGGCGCTGAGGCGCGGATCGAGGCTGAGCCCGCGCACGGCACCTACTGGTGGCCGCTGGGGG
>DATAIY010000383.1:0-7769 GCA_036262475.1 Solirubrobacterales bacterium | reverse complement strand
GACATTCATGGGTTCCCGCGGCGAGGGACTCGCCTATAAAGGATCGGGTCGAGGCGAGGCGTGAAGACCAGCGCCGCTTCGTTGAGCTTTCACCGGGTCCGGTTTGTGCCTTACGCTGCCTCCATGCGGGCGCATCTTTTTGCTGTAATCACGTCGGTTTTGGGACGACGCGGCCTAACCTGCGCTCGCGCCGCTTCGCCTGCGGGACGAAGAAATGACGCAGTTGCCCTGTTTCCCGGCTCCGAAAGCGGCCCTTATCCTGCCTCCTATATATGAGCGATCTCGATGGCCGCGTGATTGCGATCGCCGGTGTCGGCGGCGGCCTCGGGCCGCTCGTTGCCGGTGAGTTGGCGGCGGCCGGAGCGACGGTCGCCGGCACCGACCGCGATCAGGGTCTGCTCGACTCGCTCGGCGGCGAGCTCGGCATCCCCGCCGAGCGCTGGGACGGTCGCGTCGTCGACGTCCTCGACGAGGACGCGGTCGGCGAGTGGTGCGCGGCGCTGGTCGAGCGCTTCGGCCAGGTTGACGGCATCGTCCACCTCGTCGGTGGCTGGCGTGGGGGGCAGCCGCTGCACGAGGCGCCGCTCTCCGACTGGGAACTGCTCCACGATCTGCTGATTCGCACGGTCCAGCACACCACCCGCGCCTTCCACGAGCAGCTGGCGGCGAGCGAGCACGGCCGCTTCGTGCTCGTATCCGCCAAGCAGGCGCAGGCGCCCTCGAACTCCAATGCCGCCTACGCAGCGGCAAAGGCGGCCGCCGAGGCCTGGACCCTGGCCTTCGCCGACGGCTTCGAGCCGGGCGGCGCCACCGCCAACATCGTCGTCGTCGATGCAATCCTGACGCCGCGGATGCGGGAGGAGAATCCCGGCGAGGACTTTCCCACCTTCACCCCCGCCGAGCAGGTCGCCGAGGCGATCGCCTTCGTCTGCTCTGACGCGGCCGAAAAGATGAACGGTCAGCGGCTCCGGCTCACCATGGGCCGATGAGCAAGCAGACCAAAGGGGCCAGGACTCCCAACGGCAAGATGACGATCGGCGAGCTGGCGCGGCGAACGGGGATGACGATCCGCAACATCCGTGCCCACCAGACCCGCGGCCTGCTGCCTCCGCCCGAGGTGCAGGGGCGCACCGGTTACTACGGCGAGGCCCACGTAGCTCGGATCGAGCTGACCCGCGAAATGCAGGCCGAGGGTCTGAACCTGGAGGCGATCCGCCGGGTCCTCGAGAGCACGGGCGGCTCCTCGCAGGAGATCGTTGACTTCGCCCGCGCCGTGCGGGCGCCGTTCGAGGACGAGACGCCGGAGATCTTCGACGCATCGGAGTTGGCCACGATCTGGCACGAGGACGAGATCGACCCGAAGCTGATCCGCCACAGCGAAAGGCTGGGCGTCCTGCGCGAGCTCCCCGACGCCAAGATCGAGGCGATCAGCCCTCGGCTTCACCGCGCTGGCGCCGCGCTGATCGAGTTGGGGGTCAGCCCCGAGGCCAGCCTCGCGACCGCCGACAAGCTGCGCCGCCACGCCGAGGGGGCGGCCCGCGCCTACGTCGACCTCTTCGTCAAGGAGATCTGGGAGCCGTTCGACAAGGCCGGCCGCCCTGAGGAGGACTGGCCGAAGGTGCGCGAAGCCCTGGACCGGATGCGCCCGCTCGCCTCCGATGCCCTGCTGGCGATGTTCCAGATAACGATGGGCGAGGCGACCGAGAAGGCCGGCGAACGGACTCTCCGCAACGCCGCCAAGCCGACCAAGAAGCGCCGGTCGTCGAAAGCGGCTAGGGCGAAATCCGCCAAAGGCCGCCGTCGCTGACCGGGCTTTCCGTCAGCCGACGAGCGTGAACCGCTTCTTCACCGGTTTGGAGACGTTCTCCGAGGTGTCGGTCGCCCGCAGCACCGTTTCGTAGCGGCCGGGCTTCGCCCTGAAGTGCTTCCAGCGCGCCGCCAAGGTGAGGTGGTTGATGCCGATGAAGGAGATCCAGGTCTTGTAGCCGTTGTAGACCCGCTTGCCCCTGGAGTTGAACCGGTAGTACTCGGCGTCGAGGGTGCCGCGGTCGCTGATCTGGGCGTTGAAGCCGACCCCCTTGGTTCCCTTGATCTTCTGCCTGGCAAGGGCTACGCCTCCGAGGGTGGGCGGAGTGACGTCGACGTTCAGCGGTGGCTGTGGGCCGGGGTCGGAGTTTGGATCCCCGGGAGTGTCGGAGACGATCACCTCGCCACGGACCACGGCGTGCAGCTTGCACTGGAAGAGGTAGGTCCCCGGTTCGTTGAACTGGAGCGTGAAGGAGTCGCCCGCCCGATGGTCGGGAGCGTCGGTGCCGGGGTCGGAGTCCCAGGAGAGCGAGTTGGCGGAGATGCCGGTGACCGAATGCGCCAGGTCGGGGCCGAGCCAGTCCCAGGTCACCTTCTCGCCGAGGTTGATCTGGACCGCCGGGTTGGACCAGGCGTAGTTGGCGATCGAGACCCGCGTGTTGTTGGCCGAGGCGGCCGGCGCCGCCACCAGGGCGGCGACAAACGCAAGTGCCAGGCCGCATCCTAGGAGACGAGAAACCAACCGTTCATCCCCTGGTGAAGGTGCTGGAAGACGTGGCAGTGGTAGAACCAGCGCCCCGGGTTGTCCTCGGTGAATTCGACCCGGAAGGAGTCCGCTGGCCCGAAGGATTTGTTGTCGACGATCGTCCCGCTCGGTTCGGTCCAGCGGTGGCCGTGGAGGTGGAAGGTATGGAAGAAGTTGTCGACCCCGTAGACGTGGAAGGCGACGCGCTGGTCGACCTTCGCTTCCAGCGTCGGCGTGTTGCCGGCGTAGGCCTTGCCGTTGATGCAGTAGTAGATGCCCTTGAGGCCGGTGATCGACGGGTCCCAGGTGTGGAAGGCGAGGAAGAACTCGCTGTCCGGACGCGCTTCGCCCGGCTTGCGGATGACCAGCGGGCCGTGCAGCCCTTTGAAGACGGGCAGCGGATCCATCGGTCCGTGGTCGTGGTAGAGCCAGGTGCCCTCGGTGCCTTCGTGGCACTCCCAGACGTAGGTGAAAAGGTGCGGTTGGTCTGGACGAAGCCGCCCGGGTCGGTCCACTTGCCCTTGTAGGTGCCGTCCATCTCGTTGGCGTAGAAGATGCCGTGCGGGTGCATCGTCACGGGCGCCTTCAGTTTGTTGCGGAAGTGCACGATCACGGTGTCGCCGACTTCGGCTTCGATCACAGGCCCGGGGACGCTGGCGGGCGCCAGCGGGTGCCCGAAGTTGGCGCTGTAGGGCCGGTAGCCGTAGGCGTTGAAGGTGGTCTTCCCGTCCTTGACTGGCGCCGCCATCATCTGGTCGCGGTGGGTGGGGACGATGTTCCAGGGTCGCTCCTCGGCCGCGATCCAGTATTCGCGCGTCGGGCCGGCGCTGACCAGGGCGGCGAGATCAGAGCTGACGGCCTGGCCGCCGCTGGCGTCGGCGGCCTCCACCCGCGGCGGCACCTTGACCTTGCCGGCCAGCGCGCCGACGTCGATCTGCCCTTGGTCGGTCGGCACCTGCTGCCCGGCCAGGGTGCAGAAAAACGCCATGCCGCCGAGGCCGAGGAAGCTCCGACGGTCAATCGGATCGAAGCTCAACGGGAGCCCTATTTCTTTACGGTGACGGTCAATTTCATTTCCGTCGGGTGGATCGTGCAGATGAACTTGTAGGTGCCGGGCGTCGCGAAGGTCTTCTGGAAGTGGGCTTTCTTGACCGCCGTCGTCTTGGTCGAGTAGGAGCCCTTGTTCTTGAGCCCATTCGGCCCCTTCTTCAGATGGACGTCGTGCGGGTAGGTGTTCAGCGCGGACCAGACCCACTTCACCGAGCCGCCTTTCTTGATCGTCACCGCGCTCGGGCCGAAGTAGAAGTCGTTGACGGACACCGTCGTTGGCTTCGGCGTTGGCTTTGCCGTCGACGCGGTCGCCCCAAAAAGGGCGACCGCGGTTAGGCAGACGACGAGGAGCGGGCCGAGCCGGACAGCCGCCGAGCTCCTCATTTGCACGTCAATTCACCCGGCAGCGCCGGAACCTCGACCGGCGAGTACTTTTCGAACGGCGGGTGGGCGGCGATGCGCCTCACCCAGCTGCACTGCTGGTTCTGGGGCGGCATGGACCCGGCGTAGCCGAGGATCGTCTTCGGATCGCTTTCTTCACCGAAGTGAAGCTGCAGCCCGGCGCCGATGTTGATGCTCTTGACCTGGTCGTTGTGCACTTCCGGCTGCGGGCAGTCGGGGTAGATCTGGCTCAGCGGCGCGCTGCCGTTGCCGGGCGCGAAGGTGGACCCGGCGGTGTTGCCTGACCAGCAGTTGCCGCCGCCGGTGTCGTCGTTCCAGAAGTCGTATTCGCCATTGGGGTCAGCCCCTTCGCGTCCCATGACGTTTTCGACGATCTGGTTGTTGAGGTTCTTGGCGTCGTCGCCGTTGTTGGCGACGAAGATTTCGCCCGGGCCCGAGAACGAGGAAACGCCCCACTTGTAGTTGCCGAAGATGTTGTTGTGTCGGACAACCGTGTTGGCGCTGCCGTAGAGGACGATCCCGACCCCGGTCGGGTAGTTGACAGTCGACCCGGCCAGCTGGCCGAGCCCGGGCGAAACCGTGTGGAAGGCGGCGCTAGAGAGGAAGTAGTTGTAGTTGTTCCAGAACACGTCGTTGCGTTCGATCACGTTCCAGCCGTTGGGCTCGTAGCCCTCGCTGTCGAGCGTGTTCGGAGCGATGCCGACGCCGTTGTTGTAGAACGCCGATTCGACGATCTTCACGTACTTGGAGTTGGTGCCGGAGAAGCCGAGGACGTTTTCGTAGCTCTTGTCGTTCTTCAGCAGCGTCCACTGCGGCTTTTCCTGACAGGCGACGGGGGCGCTGCCGTGGTTGGTCCAGGACTGCTTGTCGCATGGCGTTTCACCGACGTAGAAGGCGGAGTCGCCCTGGTGGTAGCCGGCCGAGTTGACCATCTTGCCGCCGAGGCAGTTCTTGGCGAAGAGCCCATAGGAGCGGTTGTCGGAGGCGAGCAGGTTGTCCATCGTGTACCCGTTGCAGTGCTGGCCTTCTTCTCTGGCTGCGTGGACGAAGAAGCCGTTGGACTGGTAATTCCGCGCCCACATGTTCTTCAGCACCAAGCCGTCGACGCTGATCGCCTCGATGCCATTCTGGGCCGCGCCCAATTCCCCCTTGGCGTTCTTGCCTTCGAGGATCGTCTTGCGGCGGCTCTTCTTCGTCCCTTCGATCGTCAGCCCGTCGAAGCTCTTCTTCTTCAGGGTCCCGTCGACGACGACGCCCTCGACGTACTTGCCGGGCTTGACCGCGACGATCGCCTTCACCTTGGCGTTCTTCTTGCTGAACTTGAACGATCCCGCCGCGTTCACGGCCTTCTGGATCGTGCTGTACCTGCAGCCGTGCTTACAGGCTTCGAAGACCTTGGTCTTGGCCTGCTTCTTGTGCCCGGTGCCCTTCGCGAAGGCCTGGGCCGGGAGGCCGGTGACGGCGAGGCATAGCCCAAGAACGAGGGCCGGAACTGCCAACCAGTGCTTCATATCTCTCCTTGCAGCGTCGGATGTAGGCGACCCTGCCTCCCCCGGGTACATCGCGCTGGGCCCTGCAGCCTCCGGCGCTACGCGGTGAAGACTATCGGAGCCTTGCTGTCCAGCCGGGCAGAGCCGTCTCCATCGCCTGTTCCATTCCGAACACCGACCAGACGCCCTCGATTCGGTTCCAGGAGCACCGCATCTCTCGGCCTCGGGCGCCATCACTAGGGTGGCGCCGATGACGAACATCGGCGACCTCGAATTCGACGAGAGCGACGGCCCAGCTGGGTTCCGCGCCCGCCGCACCCGTCTCGGCCTCGAGCTCGGAAGCGAGCTGATCGGCGCCAGTCTCTGGAAGCTGCCTCCGGGCGAGGCCGCCTACCCACACCACTTCCATTACTCCGACGAGGAGATCGTGATCGTCCTCAGCGGGCGACCGAGCCTGCGGGCCCCTGACGGCGTTCGCGAGCTGTCGGAGGGCGATGCGATCGGTTTCCCACTCGGTGAGGAGGGCGCTCACCAGATCTTCAATGCGACCGAGGAGGAGGCGACTTTCCTGGCGCTCAGCAGGTCCGGTCGGCCGGACATCGTCGTCTATCCGGACACCGGCAAGATCAGCGTCAGCGAGCGCCAGCCAGACGGCAGTGGCCTGCGTGCGATCTTCAATCATGGCGAGGAGGTTGGCTTTTTGGAGGGAAGACCCCTCCCAAAGACGGCGTCGAGTAACGCTGCGCGGCGCATCGAACCCCACCGGCGGGGTAGTTATTGAACAATGGGTCGAATGCCGGGAATCCTGATTGCCCTCCTCATCCTGCTCGCCTGCCTGATCGCGCCGGGGAACGTATTCGCCGCAAGCTCCCCGCCGGCCCCGAGCTGCGCTGAAGGCCCAGTCAGGGTCGGCGACACGATCGAGGGAACGCCATGCGCGGATCGGATCGTCGTGCCGGCCTCGGTGGCGAGCGTCAACGGGGGCGCCGGCAACGACACGATCCTCGCCGCGCCGATCGCCGCCGCCGTGTCGTGCACGGCCGTCTGTCTTGGCGTTGGCAGCCAGACCTTCGAAGGCGGCCCCGGGAACGACGTCGTCTTCGGCGAGCGCGGCAACGACATCCTCCGCGGTGGTGGGGGCGACGACCGTCTCTACGGCGGCATCGGCGACGACCTGCTCGAAGGCGGACCGGGAAACGACCTGCTCGCCGGTGGCTTCGGAGCCGATTCGATCGACGGTCAAGAAGGCGACGACTACGTCCGCGGCGACGGCACGATCGACCACATCTACGACACCGGCGGCGGCAATGACACGCTCAGCTACGCGAGCGGCGTCACGCCCGGCTTCGGCGGCGCCGTCAACACGGGCGCCACGAACTTCCCGCCCGGGGAAAACGGGGAACGCGGCGTCCACCTCAATCTGAGCGCCACTGGGCTGAACGGCGACAACGGGATCGCCGCCGAGGGCGGCGGCGTCGACGAAGTCGAACTGGGCGCCTTCGAGACGGTGATCGGGACGCCGCTCCCCGACTACATCGTCGGCGGCGAAGGGAGCGAGACGATCTACGGTGGCGGCGGCGCCGACGTGATCCTCGGCAACGGCGGCAATGACCAGCTGTTCGGCGGCGCCGACGGCGACTTCCTCGACGGCGGCGTCGGCTCCAACTCGATCGACGGCGGCTCGGGCGCCGACAACTGCCAGGACCCGACCGGCGCGGGCGGGGCGACGAGCTGCGAGGGTACCGCCAAAGCGGTGGTGCCGCGCGAACCGGGCAAAGTCAGTGTCGGCCTGATGACGCCAGGGGCGCCTGGGCCTTCCCAGCTCTACTTGACCGGCAGCGGTGGCAACGACTCGGTGACCGCTAGCTACGCGCCGGGGACCGTCACCTTCACGCTCTCCGGCGCCCCCTTCGATACGAGCCCAGCCGCGGCGTCTGGGTGCACCGTCTCGTCGACCTCGGCGACCTGCCCGGTCGGCGCCCTGCTCGACTCGATCGTCCTCGCCGGCATGGGAGGCGCCGACAACCTCGTCGCGACTGGCTTCCCGAAGGAAACCGGGGTCGTCGTCCTCGGTGGCGAAGGCGAAGCCACGCTGACCGGCGGCGAAGCCAGCGAGGACCTTCTTGTCGACGGCCTCGGCGGCGACAAAGACACGTTGTCGGCGCTCGGCGGCGACGACGCCCTGCTCCACAACGGCGGCCCCGACCAGCTGCTCGGCGGCGAAGGAAACGACCTCTTCCTCTCCGTCTCGATCTGCGACGGCGAGACTCTGAACG
>DATAIY010000382.1:0-3181 GCA_036262475.1 Solirubrobacterales bacterium | reverse complement strand
CTCTCGCTCCAGGAGCGCTCCGGCAACTGGTTCGGCTACTTCGGCCGGCTCTCGCCCGTCGTCTGAGGGACCGTCAAGGTCAGACTGCACAGGGCGCGGAACAAGCTGCGCCGGGCATAGGTGCCCCAGCAGCCGCGCCTGCAGCCGATCTTGCAATCAGGGTCCCTGTACACACGGGCGAGCGCCGCGGCGGGATCTTCGGACCGCTGTACAACGACGCGGGGCGTCCTCGCGGCGACTATTGGCTAATGAAAACCGTGCCGCGACAGATTGTCGCCTTCGGGGGCGGCGGCTTCTCGATGGAGTCCGGAAATCCGCTGCTCGACGATTACGTGCTGGCGCTGACCGGCGCCGAGCGCCCGCGGGTCTGCTTCCTGCCCTCGGCCAGCGGCGACGCCGACCACTACATCGTCCGCTTCTACCGGGCCTTTTCGGCCCACCGTTGCGAGGCCAGCCACATCTCCCTCTTCCGCCGCGAGCAGGGGCCGCCGGACCTGCGCCGCCACCTCCTCTCCCAGGACCTGATCTACGTCGGCGGCGGCAGCGTGATCAGCCTGCTCGGGGTCTGGCGGGCGCACGGGATCGACGCGATCCTGCGCGAAGCCTGGGAGGCCGGGGTGATCCTCTGCGGGCTCTCGGCCGGGTCGCTGTGCTGGTTCGCCGAGGCGGTGACCGGGTTCCACGGCCCGCCGCAGCGCCTCGACGGCCTCGGCCTGCTCCCCTTCAGCAACTGCGTCCACTACGAGCCGGGGTCCAAACGGCGCGAGTCCTACCACCGCTTCCTGCGCGAGGGGATGCGGCCCGGATACGCGGCTGAAGACGGCGCCGCGCTGCACTTCACTGGCGAGGAACTGAGCCGGGTGATCTCCTCCCGGCCCGAGGCCCGCGGCTACCGGCTCGACGTCTCCGGCCAGCGTGTGGTGGAGATGCGGATCGCCACCACCTATCTCGGCGAACGTGGGGTCGTTCCCGCCGCACCGTTACCGGAGGCGCTCTCCACCACGGTCGCGGCCTGATGGGGCCACCGGGTTCCAGTCTGGAGAACGGCTCGACCCCGCCCGCACCGGCGACGGCCGTGCGTCGCATCCTCGCCCTCGGCGGCCACGACTTCACATCCAGGCCCCCCGATCGCGCCGTCTGCGAGCTGCTGCTGCGGCTGGCCGGCGAGCGCGGCGCCGAGCGCCCGCGGATCTGCATCCTGCCGACCGCGAGTGGCGACACCTCCGAGCAGATCGGCCGTTTCTACACCGCCTTCGGCGAGCGCTCCTGCGAACCGTCGGACCTCAGCCTGTTCAGGCTCGGGCGGCGGCCGATGGCGCTGCGCGAACACCTGCTCTCCCAGGACCTGATCTACGTCGGCGGCGGCAGCCTCGTCAACCTCCTCGCGGTCTGGGAAGCACACGACATCGCCTCGATCCTCAGCCTCGCCTGGCGGCAGGGGATCGTGCTCGCCGGCCAGAGCGCTGGGGCGATGTGCTGGTTTGAGGCCGGCATCACCAAGTCCTCCGGCAAGCCGCTGGCCGTGGCGGGCCTGGGCCTCCTGTCCGGCAGCCTCTGCGTCCACTACAACAACGAGCCCGAGCGCCGCGCCGCCTACCTCGAGGCGGTTGGCGACGGCATGCCCGGCGGCTACGGCCTCGATGACTACGCCGGCCTGCTCTGGGAGGGCGAGGACTCGCCCGCCGCCGTCACCGCCCGCCGCGGCGCCCGCGCCTACCGCGTCTGCGCCCGCGAGGAGGGCGTTTCGGAGTCGCCGCTGCCGGCGCGCTTCCTGCCGGCGCCGGCTCCGGCGGCGCTGCGCGAGGACATTGCCGAGTTCCGCCGGATCAAGACGATGCGCAAGCTCGCCGGCTGGCTCGGCTGAGCCTCAGCCCTCGCCGGCGACCGGCGGCGCGGTCGGGTCGGACCCCTCGGCGCCGAGGTTCTCGCGGGCGATGTAGTCCTCGGCCAGCAGCAGGTTCTCCTTCGAGCGCTCGACCACGTTCAGCAGGTCACCCATCAGCGCGACCTCCTCGACCTGCTCCTTGACGAACCACTGCAGGAACTGCTCGGCCCGGTAGTCCTTGACCTCGCGGGCAAGCTCGAAGAGGGCGAAGATCTCGTCGCTGACCCGCTTCTCCTGCTCCAGCGCCATCCGCACCGGGGAGCTGCCGTCGGAGTAGGTCGTCTCCTGGGCCTTGATGTCGGGGATGTGGACGGCATCGCCGACGTCGAGCAGGTAGCGGATCATCATCATTGCGTGCTCGCGCTCCTCCAGCGCCTGGCGGTAGAAGAAGGCGGCGAGGCGGGGGAGGGTCTCGGCGTCGTAGTAGACGGCGGCTCCGACGTACTGCTGCGAGGCCGCGAACTCGTTGGCGACCTGCTCGTTGAGCGCGTCGGCGAAGGTCTTGTCTGCCATCTCAATGCTCCTTGTCGGCGGTGGCGGGCGGCTCCCAACGTAGCCGAAAGGCGGAGTTCGGTCGGCCGAAGCGGGAGTTAGGTCACCCAACGAAAGCCGACGTCGTCGATCGCCGGGGCCAGCGGGCTCGAGGCCAGCCCCGGGCTGGTCGCTCTTGCCGGGTCGTTGTAAGCGCCGGGAGCGACGTCGTTGGGCGTGTCGGGGTGGAAGATCGAGGCCAGGTACTGGATCTGGCCTCGACCGGGACCGAGCTCCGTCTGCCCGCCTCCGTAGGCGCCGATGCCGCGGGCCTCGCAGTAGTCATAGGTGGCGAAGAGGTTGCGGATCGGCCCGAAGCGCGAGGGCTTGACGTTGACGGTCTTTGGCGGCGACCAGGGCATCGCCTCGATGTCGGCGATCGAGTGGATCGGCGCGTCCCAGGTGACCCGCTCGGAGACCGGGTCGAGGAGCGGTTTGGTCTCCTCGTTCACGTCGGGGTCCTCGAGCCAGGCGTCGGGGAAGGCCTCGATCAGCTTCGCGTAGAGCTCGGGGTCGGTGATGACGTCGACTGGGGTGTCTTTGTAGAACCCCTTGAAGTCGAGCGAGTCGACGGCGCCGGTCTTGACCAGGGCGGCGATCAGCTCGTCGTCCCAGTCGTTGAACGGGTCGAGCTTGAAGCGCAGCGTCGGGTAGACGGCGAGGCGGGCGAGGAGGGGCTCGATCGAGGAGCGCTCCTCGCCGCCGAAGCCCGCCAGGCGCATCGAGTTGACGAAGTTGAGCGGGCGCGGCTCGCGTCCGAGGGCG
>DATAIY010000381.1:0-4394 GCA_036262475.1 Solirubrobacterales bacterium | reverse complement strand
GTCACTCGAATCGTGGAAGGTCGGTCCGCCGTAGCTCCCTTCCTCATACAGGGCCTTGGAGAGGGCGTAGTAAGCGTGCGAATCATCAACCGGGTTGGCGACCGGCTTGACCACCGCGTAGGCGCGCAGACCGAGGCCGAGGACCGCGATCAGCGCCAGCAGGATCAGTGTCTTGCGCCCGTGGCGCTGGGGCAGCGCGCGAATGCGGTCGGCGACGGCGGTCAAGGCCGGCTCAGGCTACCCGGAGGCGGGGGCGTCCCGAGCGCGGCGGCTCCACCCACGCTGCTCGCCACCGAGTCTCGTCGACGCACCCAGGGGAGATCCGTCGCAATGAATCGCCGCCCGCTTGGCCGTATCGCCCTCGCCACCGCCGCCGCAGCTCTCGTGCTTCTGATCGTCGGGGACCCTCGCCGAAGCCCAGGTCTCGCGCCAGCTCGTCGTCAGATTGAAGAAGCTCGGCGGCGGCAAGATCAAGATCTCGGTCAAGGGCGCCAGTAAAGGCGCGATCAAGGTCTACGTCCTCGACTCCTTTGGCTACGAACTAACGGGGTGAAGCCGAGGAGGGTGAATAAGGCCGGCGTCGCCACCTTCAACCTCGGCAACCTGTGCGGCGAATTCTCCTATTACGTCGACGCCGGCGTCTACAGCGATCTCTCCTGGGAAGGCGCGCGGCCGACCTTCAAGCTCTGAGCCCAGAGCCAGAGGCCGCCGCTGCCGGCGACAGCAGCCAGCAGCGGCAACATCACCAGGACGCGGCGCGGGGAGGCGACCAGCAGGGCGCTGATCGCGGTGATCGCAAGGAAGATCGTGCCGATCACGAGCGCCTCCCAGCGGCGGCGCCAGGCCAGCGCCCCAAGGCCGATCAACCCGAAGGCGAAGAGCGCCCAGTGCAGTGCCTCCCAGAGCGGCTTGCGCATCACCGCGCGGGGGCCGTGGGACCAGATGCGGCCGACCTTGGTCGCCACGAAACCGGCGGTTTCGAGTGGCTCTTCGGAGATGTCGTCCCAGAGCTGTTCGCGGCCCAGCCGCGACAGCGCCTGGTCGCTTTCCAGATTGGGGTAGCGGTGAGCGGCGAGGACGGCGAGGATCTGCTCCAGGCGCAGCCGCCGCACGTCCCCGGCGGCGAAGATCTGGGGGTTGCGGGCGACGACTTCTTCGCCGACCCGTTCCGGGTCACCGTCCGAGGGCAGGTAGGTCCCGGCGAAGAGCACCTGGCCGCCGCCGGTCGAGATCGGCACGAAGCGGTCGAGCGCGGCCGCGTTGCGGATCGTCCAGGGAGCGACGAGGAGGACGACGCCGGCGAGCAGAATTGCGGCCTGCGCGAGCCCGCGACGCCACTCTGGGCGGCCGCTGTGGACGAAGACCACCAACGCCAGCAGCAGGGCGACGGCCAGGTACTCGGGCCGCACCAGCGCCGTGGCGCCGAGCAGCGCCCCGGGCAGCAGCCAGTGCGCGAGGCCGTCTCGGTCAGCCGACCAGAAGATCGCCAGTACCGAGCCGGAGAGCAGCGTCGCCGCCAGCGGCTCGCCCATCAGCATCCCCTGGTACTCGAGCAGGGCCGGGTAGATGGCGACGGCGCCGGCGCCGATCAGTCCCGCCCCCGGCCCGGATAGGCGGCGGCCGATCAGGTAGGCGAAGAGAATCGAGAGGGCGCCGAGCATCGCCAGCACCAGCCGCGCCAACCGCTCGTGGACGCCGCCGCTGACCTTGTAGACGCCCGCCGCCAGCAGCGACAGCCCGGGCGAGTAGTTGCTCGACGGCTGGGTCGCCGAGGCGCCTACGGTGAAACCGCGACCCTCGTCCAGGTTGGCGGCGATCGCCGCGTAGGCAGCGGCGTCGTAGACGGGAGCCCTGCCCTCCCAGGCGTAGTCGACACGCAGGCCGAGGCCGAGCAGGAGGATCGCCACCAGGGCGGCGAGGCCCGCCCGGCCCCCGTTGCGCGCCGCCAGACCGGTCAACATCAGGCGGATGCTATGGCGCCCGGGGGCGGCGCTCGCGGGCCCCAGCGTCGTATTTGTCAACTAAGCTGCCCCGCCTATGCGAATCCTCATCCTCGGTGGCGACGGCTACCTAGGCTGGCCGACGGCTCTCCGGTTCTCGGCTCGCGGCCACGAGGTCTCCGTCGTCGACAACTTCTCACGCCGCCGCTGGCACACCGAACACGGCACCGACTCGCTGACTCCGATCGGCGATCTCGACAAGCGCATCGAGGCCTGGCGGGAGGTCTGCGGCGCGGCTATCCGCAGTTACGTGGGCGCGGTCGAGGACGGCGACTTCCTTGACGAGGTGGTCGCCGAGACCCGGCCCGAAGCGGTGGTCCACTACGGCGAGCAGCCCTCAGCGCCCTATTCGATGCTCTCCCGCGAGCGCGCGGTCGAGACCCAGCACACGAACGTGATCGGCAACCTCAACCTGCTCTTCTCGATCCGCGACCACTTCCCCGACTGCCACCTGGTCAAGCTCGGCACGATGGGGGAGTACGGCCAGCCCAACATCGATATCGAGGAGGGCTACATCGAGATCGAGCACAAGGGGCGCAAGGACACGCTGCCGTTCCCGAAGCTGCCCGGCTCGCTCTACCACTGCTCGAAGGTCCACGACTCGACCAACATCCACTTCGCCTGCCGGACCTGGGGCCTGCGCGCCACCGATCTCAACCAGGGCGTCGTCTACGGCATCGAGACCGACGAGTCGGCCGGCGACGAGCGGCTGATCACCCGCTTCGACTACGACGAGCTGTTCGGCACCGTCCTCAACCGCTTCTGCCTGCAGGCGGTGATCGGCCACCCGCTGACCGTCTACGGCGCCGGCCACCAGACCAGGGGCTTCCTCAACATCCGCGACACGCTCGCCTGCGTCGAGCTGGCAATCGCCAACCCGGCCGACCGCGGGGATTTCCGGGTCTTCAACCAGTTCACCGAGCAGTTCTCCGTGCTCGAGCTGGCGCATCTCGTCAAGCAGGCGGCCGAGCACCTCGGCTACGCGGTCGAGATCCAGCACTACGAGAATCCCCGCGTCGAGAAGGAAGAGCATTACTACAACGCGATCCACACCAAGCTGCTCGACCTCGGTCTGCAGCCGACCCTGCTGGGCGAGGAGCTGGTCGAGTCGATGATCCACACGATCGAGCGCTACAAGGGACACGCGATCGAGTCCGCGATCGATCCCCGCACCCGCTGGAACCCGGCGAAATCGCCTGCAGGTCAGGCGTAGCCGCCCGCCTGGGGCGGGCATGGCGCCGCTGGTACCATCGCCAGTCTCATGCGAGCTGCCGACACCTTGATGGAATCGTTGAAGGCCGAGGGCGTCAGGAACGTCTTCGGGATCCCCGGCGGGGCCAACCTGCCGACCTACGACGCCCTTGTCGACGCTGACTTCCGCCACGTCCAGGTCCGTCACGAGCAGGGTGGGGGCCACGCGGCCGAGGGATACGCCAAGGCTTCGGGCCGGGTCGGGGTCGCCTTCGCCACCTCCGGTCCCGGTGCGACGAACCTGGTCACGGCGATCGCCGACGCGATGCTGGACTCGGTCCCGACCGTCTTCATCACCGGCCAGGTGCGCACCGAGCTGATCGGCACCGACGGATTCCAGGAGGCCGACATCCTCGGCGCGACGCTTCCCTTCGTCAAGCACTCCTTCCAGGCCACCGACGCGCGCCAGATCCCCGAGTACGTCCACGAGGCCTTCCACATCGCCTCGACCGGACGCCCGGGCCCGGTCCTGCTCGACATCCCCCAAGACCTCTCGCGGGCGGACATCGACTACGAGCCGCGCACCGAGCCGGTCGACCTGCCCGGCTACAAGCCCTCTGTCGAGGGCAACATCAAACAGATCCGGATCGCCGCCAAAGCGCTCGCCAACGCCAGGAGGCCGATCTTCTACACCGGTGGCGGCGTCGTCAACGCCAACGCCTCCGAGGAGCTGCGCGAGCTCGTCGCCTCAGATCGCTTCCCCGTCACCTCTACCCTGATGGGCCTCGGCGCCTTCCCGGCGTCTGCTGAGAACTGGCTCGGGATGCTGGGGATGCACGGCACCTTCACCGCCAACTACGCGATGGACAAGGCGGACCTGATCGTCGCCATCGGCGCCCGCTTCGACGATCGCATCACCGGCAAGCTGACGGAGTTCGCGCCGCACGCGAAGGTCATCCATATCGACATCGATCCGGCCGAGATCTCCAAGAACGTCGGCGCCCACATCCCGATCGTCGGCGATGTCAAGCTGGTGCTGCCGAAACTGACCCGCGAGTACCGGGCGCTGCAGACTGACTCCTCGCGCCTCGATCCCTGGTGGAACCAGATTCGCGGCTGGGGGCAGGAGCACCCGCTCCACTACGAGCCCGGCAAGGACGGCGAGATCAAGCCGCAGTTCATGGTCGAGACTCTGCACAAGGC
>DATAIY010000380.1:0-7168 GCA_036262475.1 Solirubrobacterales bacterium | reverse complement strand
GCTCCATCTCGACCACCATCTCGCGGGCGCGGACGAGCTCGGAGTCAAGCGCCTCGTCGAGGTCGAGGATGGGCTCGATGCAGCAGTCGTTCTCGTCGTTGAAGGCGCGCCACTCTTCGCGGCTGCGCGCGCGGAAGACCTCGGCGACCTGCCGCCAGGCATCCGAGCCGGGGGCTTCGAACTGCACCTCGAGCAGGTCCGGCCTGCCGACGCCGTTACAGAGGGCGGCCCAGAACTTCGGCTCCAGCGCCCCGCAGCTAACCCAGCCGTCGGACGCCTCGTAGGGCAGGTAACAGAGAACGCCGCCCGAGAGCTGACCCTCGCCGCGGACCGGCACCTCGCCGTCACAGAAGTAGCGGCCGGCGACCATCGCCAGCCAGGAGAGGGCGCCGTCGGCCATCGAGATGTCGACGAACTGGCCCTCGCCGGAGCCGCGGCGCTCGTGCAGCGCGGCCATCACCCCGAAGGCGGCCATCAGGCCGCCGTTGATGTCGGCAATCTGACCTGCCGCCGGCACCGGCGGACCGTCCTTGGCCCCGGAGAGGCCGAGCAGCCCGACCAGGCCGAGGTAGTTCATGTCGTGGCCGGCGCGCTGGGCGTTGGGGCCGTCCTGGCCGTAGCCGGTGATCGCGCAGACGACGATCGCCGGGTTGACCTCGCGCATCCGCTCATAGCCGACTCCGAGCCGGTCGAGGACGCCGGGGCGGAAGCCGTCGAGGACGACGTCGTGGGAGCCGACCAGGCGCAGGAACGCCTCGCGCCCGATGTCCTTCTTGAGGTCGAGCCGGACCGAGCGCTTGCCGCGGTTGAGCGCAAGGTAGAGGGAGGAGCGGGTGCCGAGACCCTGATGCTCCTCGGCGCCGTAGTAAGGGGGCGCCCAGCGGATGTAATCGCCCATGCCGGTGTCCTCGACCTTCAGCACCTCGGCGCCGAGGTCGGCCAGCAGCAGCGAGCAGAATCCCCCCGGCAGCAGTCGGGTCAGATCGAGGACCTTGACGTCGCTAAGCGGCAGACCGCTCACGTTTGGGCACCCCCAGCAGCTCGCGGGCCTCGGCGACGCTGGCCGGGCGGCGACCGACGTCTTCGGCCATCTGGCGCGCCTTGGCCACCAACTCGCCGTTGGACTTGGTCATCTCACCGTTCGGCAGGTAGATGTTGTCCTCGACTCCGGCACGGACGTTGCCGCCCAGCACCAGCGCCGAGCCGAGCAGCTTCCATTGGTCGCGGGAGATGCCGATCGTCTGCCACTGGTTGCGGCCCTCGGGCCCGCCCGGGATCTGGTCGGACATCAGGCTGACATTGCGCGGCGTCGGCCGGATGCCGCCGGTCACCCCCATCACCAGCGATATCTGCAGCGGCTCCTCGAGCAGCCCCATGTCGATCAGCGGATCGAGGTTGGCGACGTGGCCGGCGTCAAAGCACTCGTGCTCGGGCTTGATCCCGAGCGCGCGCATCTCGGTCAGGAACTCGACGATCGTGTCGAAGCTGTTCTCGAAGACGGTCTTGAAGACAAAGTCCTTGCGCCGTTTGGAGTACTTGGCGTAGTTCATCGAGCTCATGTTCAGGGCGGCGACGTCGGGGCGAAGCGCACGCAGGTACTCGAGCCGCTTCTCGATCGAGATCCCGATCGCCCCGGTCGAGTAGTTGACAATCACGTCGCCGACCTCGGCCAGGATCGCCTCGGTGATAGCGCGGAAGTCCTCGATCTCATACGACGGGGTGCCGTCCGGTTCGCGGGCGTGGATGTGGATTTGCGAGGCGCCCTCGTCAACCGCGCGCCGGGCCTCGGCCGCGTACTCCGCGGGGGTGTAGGGAATCGCCGCACACTGCTCGCGGTTGGCGAGCACACCGCTGATCGAGCAGGTGATCACCACCGGGTCCTCAAATCGGCTCATACGGGCATCACTCCATGTCTTTTCTTCGGCTTCTCGACCCGCTTGTTCCTCGCCATGCGAAGCGCCCCGATGATCGTCGGGCGCGTCTCGCGAGGGTCGATCACATCGTCGATCACCGCGTTGCCGGCAGCGATGTAGGGGTCGATCTGCTGGCGCACCGCGTTCAGCATCGCCTCGCGCGTCGCCTCCGGATCGTCGGCCGCTTCGATCGCCGAGCGGCCGATGATTTCGACCGCCCCCTCGGCGCCCATGACCGAGATCTCGGCATCGGGCCAGGCGACGATCAGGTCCGGCTCGTAGGCCTTGCCGCACATCACGTAGTAGCCGGCGCCATAGGCCTTGCGGATCACAACGGTCACCTTCGGCACCGTGGCGCGGCTGACCGCGTAGAGCATCTTGGCGCCGTGGCGAATGATCCCGGCGTGCTCGACCTTGGCGCCGACCATGAAGCCGGGCACGTCCTGGAGGAAGACGAGCGGGATGTTGAAGGCGTCGCAGAGGTTGATGAAGCGCGCCGCCTTGTCGGCCGAGTCGTTGTCGAGGATGCCGGCCAGGTGCTTGGGCTGGTTGGCGACGATCCCGACCGGCTGGCCGCCGATGCGGGCGAAGCAGGTGATCAGCGTCCGCGCGAAGCGGGGCTTGATGTCGAACCACTCGCCGTCGTCGACGATCTCGCGGATCACGTCGTACATGTCGTAGGGCTTGCGCGAGGAGTCGGGGACGATCTTCATCAGCTTCTCCGACATTCGGTCCTCGGGATCGGCGGTCTCGGCGATCGGCGGCTTCTCGTCGCAGTTGGCGGGGAAGTAGGAGAGGTAGCTCTTGATCGCGACGATGCACTCCTCGTCGTCGGCGACCTCGAGGTCCCCCACCCCCGATTTGCGGCAGTGGACCTTGGCGCCGCCGAGGTCCTCCATCGAGATGTCCTCGCCGGTCACGGCTTTGGTCAGGTGCGGGCCGGCGAGCGCCATCGCCCCCTGGCCGGAGACCATCGGCACGAAGTCCGAGAGCGCCGGGATGTAGGCGGTGCCGGCGGCGCAGGGCCCCATCATCGCCGCCACCATCGGAATCACCCCCGACATTTCGACCTCCTCGCGGAAGAGCTGGCCGGAGCCGGCGAAAAGCGAGCCGGTCGCCTCCTGGATGCGAGCGCCGGCGGAGTCGAGCAGCCAGATGAACGGCATCCGCTTGCTCAGTGCCATCTCGCGCAGGCGACCGACCTTGAGCTCGCCGGTCATCCCCATCGAGCCGGCCATCACCGTGAAGTCGTAGGCGGCGATGCAGCAGGCGCGACCGTCGATGTCGCCCCAGCCGGTGATGACGCCGTCGGCCGGCGCATCGACGCCGTCCATCGCCCGCTGGGCGAAATGCGGCCGGCCGTGGATCCCCAGCTCGACGAAGGTCCCGGCGTCGACCAATATGTCGAGGCGCTCGCGGGCGGTCAGCTTGCCGCGCTCGTGCTGCTTGGCGATCTTCTCCTCGCCGCCGCCCAGCCGCGCCTTCGCGCGGCGCTCGTGCAGCTGCTCGGTCAACTCGCTCAGCGGGGCGGTGCCCGGAAGCAGGTGCTGGTCGGACTCAGTCAACTATCTGCCTTTCCACTGCGGATCGCGCTTCTCGAAGAATGCGGTGACGCCCTCGACGATGTCCTCGGTCGTGAAGGTGAGGGAGAGCTGGGAGCGCAGGTAGTCGAGCGCGTCGTCGACCGCCATGTCCTGCTGGCGGTACATCGCGTCGTGGCCGAGCCGCATCAGCATCGGGCTCTTGGAGGCCAGCTTGCCCGCCCACTCGGCGACCGCGGCGTCGAACTCGGCGGCCGCGACCACCTTGTTGGCGAGCCCGAACTCGACCGCCTGCTCGGCGCTCAGCCGCTCGCCCAGCAGCATCATCTCGTTGACCTTCTTGCGCGGGACGTTGCGGTAGATGATCGCCATGATCATGTAGGGGAAGGCGCCGACGTTGATCTCGGGCGTGCCGAAGGTCGCGCCCTCCTTGGCGATCACCAGGTCGCAGGAGAGGGCCAGCCCCATCCCCCCCGCCAGCACGTGGCCATTGACCGCGCAGAGCGAGGGCTTGCCGAGGCGCGGCATCAGGCGGAAGAACTCGAGGAAGAGGTCTGAGGCGAAGTGCTTCTCGACCAGCGAGGCCTCGGCCGCGAAACCGCCGAGGTCGGCCCCGGCGCAGAACACCTTCTCACCGGCGCCGGTGAGGATCACGGCGCGGACCGCTTTGGAGTCGCGCGCGTCTTCGATTGCCGCGACCAACTCGGTCAGCATCTGGCCGGTCAGCATGTTGCGCTTCTCGGGGTTGTTCAGCGTCACCGTGGCGACGCCGTCGGCGATCTCGTAGGCGACCTGCTCGTAGCTTCCCTGGCTCATCGGATCGGCAACCATATCCGACCCCGTCGAAAGTGCGAAGTGCTACTGTCCACTCGCTTTCAGGGGACCCGTCTGGCCGCCCTGACTCAACCTACGAAACGAGGAGAGAGACCAGTGGCGACCGCGACCAACGGCTCCAGCGTCATCAAGCCCGACCATGCAGCCGGGCGCAAGCACTTCATCTTCAGCCAGGAGCACGAAGACCTGCGCGAGTCGATGCAGTCGTGGGTCCAGAAGGAGCTGTGGCCGCACCGCAACGAGTGGGAGGACACCTACTGGCCGACCTCGGCGATGAAGCGCGCGGGCGAGCTCGGCTTCCTTGGGCTCTGCTTCCCGGAGGAGTACGGCGGCCAGGGCGGCGACTACTTCTACTCGCTGGTTCGCGCCGAGTGCATGAGCTACTCGGGCTCGGGCGGGACCAACATGGGCTTCGCGGTCCAGTCCGACATGGTCCTGCCGCCGATCCACCTGCTCGGCACCGAGGCGCAGAAGAAGAAGTACCTCGAACCGGGCCTGAAGGGCGCGAAGATCGGCAGCCTTGGGATCACCGAGCCCGGCGCGGGCTCCGACGTCGCCGGCATCCGCACCACCGCGCTCCGCGACGGCGACGAATACGTCATCAACGGCTCCAAGACCTTCATCACCAACGGCCCCCGCGCCGACTTCATCGTCCTCGTCTGCAAGACCGACCCCGACGAGCGCCACGCCGGGATCACGCTCTTCGTCGTCGACCTGCGCGACGAGGACGGCGACCACGTCCCCGGCTTCACCGTCTCGGCCGAGCTCGAGAAGATGGGGATGCACGCTTCGGACACCGGCGAACTCGCCTTCGAAGATGTCCGCGTCCCGGCCGACGCCGTCCTGGGCGAGGTCGGTAAGGGCTTCTACCACATCGCCTGGGAGCTCCAGGGCGAGCGACTGGTGGCCGCCGCGGGCTGCCACGCTGGCGCCGAACGGATGATGGAGAAGACCCTCGAGTACGCCAAGGAGCGCGAAGCCTTCGGTCGCCCGATCGGGAAGTTCCAGGCGATCCGCCACAAGTTCGCGGAGATGGCGACCAAGACCGAGGCGGCGAAGCAGTTCACTTACTCCACGGCCTGGCGCTTCGCCAACGGCGAGTACCCGGTCCGCGAGATCACGATGGCCAAGCTCTACGCATCCCGCATCTGCTGCGAGGTCGCCGACGACTGCGTCCAGATCCTTGGTGGCTACGGCTACATGAAGGAGTACGAGATCGAGCGCGCCTACCGCGACGCCCGCCTCAACCGCATCGGTGCCGGCACCGACGAGGTGATGCTCGACGTGATCGGGCGCAGCTACGGGCTCTAGAAGCGACCCAGCGAGCGTCAGCCATTGGTCGCGAGCGTGCCGAGGATGGCAACCATCGTCGAGCCCCAGGGCTGGAACATCAGAATTTGGAGATCCCGAATGTCGCGATCGACCCGATCAAACCCAGCTTCCATGCGCCGTTCGAGGTCATCGAAGCGTTTGTCCACGGCGTCGAAACGCCGGTCGATCCCGTTGAAGCGCTCATCGAGTCGCTCGTCAGTCCACATCGTCCGCTCCATTCCGGCCACCGTAGCCGAATTGGACGCAGACAATACACCTCATTGGTGACAGGTGGCGGTCATTAGAGATACGGGACAGCGGAGCGTCCTCCCGCCCTTCGGCGAGGAGCACGACGAGCTGCGGCAGACCGTCAGCCGCTTCGTCGCCAGGGAGATCGCACCGCATGTCGACGAGTGGGAGGCGGTGCGCGAGTTCCCCCGCGATCTCTACCGGCGCTGCGCCGAGCTCGGCTTCCTCGGGCTGAAGTTCCCCGAGGAGTACGGCGGCCAGGGCGGCGATCACCTGCACGACGCAATCTGGGTCGAGGAGCTGGCGCGCTCGGGCGGCTCAGGCGGGGTCGCGGCAGGCCTCAACGCCCATGCCTCGATCGCGATGCCGCCGATCTTCAACTTTGGCACCGAGGAGCAGAAGCAGCGCTGGCTGGTGCCGGGGATCGCCGGCGAGAAGATCGGCGCGCTCGGCATCACCGAGCCCGGTGCCGGCTCCGACGTCGCCGGCATCTCGACCAAGGCGGAGCGGGTCGACGGCGGCTACGTCGTCAACGGCGCCAAGACCTTCATCACCAACGGCGTCCGCGCCGACTTCCTCGTCTGCGCCTGCAAGACGACTCAGGACGGCGGCCACCACGGCATCTCCTTCCTCGTCCTCGAACGCGAGATGCCCGGCTACGAGGTGGCCCGGAAGCTGGAGAAGATGGGCTGGCACTCATCCGACACCGGCGAGCTCGCCTTCACCGACATCGAGGTGCCGGCGGAGAACCTGCTCGGCGAGGAGAACGGCGGCTTCAAACTGATCATGGCCAACTTCGCATGGGAGCGACTGCTGATGGCGATTGGCGCCGTCGGCGCGATGCAGCGCCTGATCGAGATCACCGTCGCCTACGCGCTCGAGCGCGAGGCCTTCGGCCGACCGATCGGCAAGTTCCAGGCGATCCGCCACCACGTCGCCGAGATGGCGACCAAGGCCGAGGCCGCCCGCGCCCTCACCTACAACGCCCTGCGCCTCTTCCACAGCGACCAGGACTGCATCCGCGATGTCAGCATGGCCAAGCTCGTCACCCAGCGGGCCGTGCTCGAGATCGCCGACCAGTCGCTGCAGATCCACGGCGGCTACGGCTACATGCGCGAGTACGGCATCGAGCGCGCCGTCCGCGACGCCCGCCTCGGCCCGATCGGCGGCGGCACCGACGAGGTGATGAAGGAGATCCTCGGCAAGCAGATGGGGTTGTAGGCAAAGCCCGGGCCGGAGCCCAGGCGCCTAGTGGCGCGGACCGGCGTTGCATTCGTGGGACTGGCCGGGGCCGAGGCCGCCGTCGCAGTAGTCAAAGCC
>DATAIY010000379.1:0-10630 GCA_036262475.1 Solirubrobacterales bacterium | reverse complement strand
TCTCCGGGACCGAGATCACCGACACCACCTCCGGCTTCCGCGCCTACAACCGCGAGGCGGCGCTGCAGCTCTCCGTCGTCGACAACTTCACCTACACGCTCGAGAGCCTGATCCAGGCCGGCAAGATGCTCGTCGCCGTCGACCAGGTCACGGTCGGGACCAACCCGCAGACCCGCGAGTCCCGCCTGTTCGGCTCGACCGGCGCCTACGTACGGCGAAACGGCCCGGCGATCCTCCGCATCTACGCCCGCTACGAGCCGCTGCGCGCCTTCGCCACCGCCGGCCTCGTGGTGATGGTCTTGGCCCTGGCCGCGTGGCTGCCGTTCCTGATCGACTGGATCTTCAACGGCCAGAGCAACGGCCACATCCAGTCGCTGATCCTCGGCGCCGTCCTCTTCATCGCCGCCGTGCAGCTGTTCGCCCTCGGGGTGATTGGCGACCTCCTGGCCGGCCAGCGGGTGATGACCCAGCGCGTCTTCGAGCGGGTGCGCCGAGTCGAGCTGGAGCTCGGCGTCGAGCCCTCCCACTATGAGCGCGGCGACCAGGGGAGCTGATGGAGGGCGGCAAGGGCGGCTCGGCCTCGGCCGAGTACGGCAAGACCGCGAGCTTCCTCGCCGTCGGCGTCGGGCTCACCGGGATCATCACCTACGCCTATTTCCTGATCGCCTCGCATGTGCTGTCGAAACCCGACTACGGGCAGATCACGGTGCTCTGGTCGGCCGTCTTCATCACGATCTCGACCCTCTACCGGCCGATCGAACAGCTGCTCTCCCGGCACATCTCCGAACGCCTGGTCAAACGCGAACCGATTGCGCAGCCGATGCGGGTCGCCTCGACGATCCAGCTCGGTCTCGCCGCCACCTTCGCGGTGGCGGCGCTGGCGCTGCGGGGGCCGATCCAGGACAACCTGCTGGAAGGCAACGAAACCCTCTACTGGGTCTTCTTCGGCGCGGTCCTCTTCTACGCCGCCAGCTACTTCGCCCGCGGCTTCCTCGCCGGCCAGCGCCAGTTTGGGCTGTTCACCGCGCTGATCCTCTCCGAGTCGGTCTTCCGCACCCTGTTCGCGGTCCTGGTCGCGGTCAGCCTGCTCGAAGGCCAGTCGGCGGTCGCGGTCGGGATCGTCGCGGCGCCGTCGCTGAGCCTGATGGTGGTGCCCCTGGCGTTCCTCTGGCGGGCAAAACGGGAGAGGCGCGGGGACGCGGGGGCGCCCGCTGCGGGGGCGTCAGAGGAAAGCCCCGAGGCTGAGCAAGAACACGAGGAGTTCTCGATGCGCAAGGGCGGCGGATTCGCCGCTGCGGTGCTGGTGATCATGTTCAGCGAACAGGCCTTCCTCAACGCCGGGCCGCTGGTCGCCCGCAGCCTCCAGGGCGCGGCCGCCGCCGGGTTCATCTTCAACGTGCTGATGATCGCCCGGGCGCCGCTGCAGCTGTTCCAGGCGGTCTCGACCAGCATCCTTCCCCACCTGACCAGCCTCCACACCTCGGCCGACCCCGACAGCGACCGCGAGTTCCACCGCTCGGTGCGCGGGGTCCTGATGGGAATCGCCGCCTTCGCGTCGTTCACCGCGGTGGTGGTACTCATCGCGGGGCCGAAACTGATGCAGATCGCCTTCAGCAAGAAGTTCACCTACGACCGGCCCGGGCTGCTCCTGATCACGCTTGGGATGGGCCTCTACCTGGCCTCGGTCACCCTCAACCAGGCCTGCCTGGCGCAGGGCCAGGTGCGGCGCGCCGCCGTCCGCTGGATCGGCTGCGCCGTCTTCTTCATCGGCTGGAACTTCATCCCTCTGGTCAGCAACGAGTTCCGCCGGATCGAGATCGGCTTCGCGCTCACCGCCGGCATCCTCTTCGGACTCCTCTATCTGGTCTACCGCAACCCCCACGAACGGGCCGAGGACGTGCCCGAGGCGGGTTCGCCGGAGGAGCTTGAGGCGCGCCTGGCCGCGATCGACGAGAACGTCTGAAGGTTCACTAGGGTCCGAAGATGGGCGGACACGATGCCGAGCTGATCCTCATAGCCGGCGTCCTGCTGGCCGCCGGGATCGCCGGAGCGATGCTCGCCGACCGGGTGCGCGTACCGGGGCTGCTGCTGTTCCTCGGGCTCGGCATGCTCGCCGGCTCGCAGGGCATCGGCGGCATCCATTTCGACAACACCGAGCTGGCGCGGACGCTGGGGACGATCGCCCTGGTTCTGATCCTCTTCGAGGGCGGGCTGACGGCGGGCTGGTCGGAGATCCGGCCGGTCCTCGGCACCGCGGCTTCGCTGGCGACGCTCGGGACCGCGGTGACGGCGCTGATCGCCGGCTTCGCGGCGAAGCTGATCTTCGACCTCAGCCTGCTGGAAGGGATGATCGTCGGCGCCGCGATCGCCGCCACCGACTCGGCCGCGATCTTCGCCGTCCTGCGCAACTCGACCCTCGAGAAGCGCCTCGCCCGCTCGCTCGAGGGCGAGTCGGGGATGAACGACCCGGTCGCGCTGCTGCTGGTGATCGGCTTCATCGAATGGATCCAGAGCCCCGGCTACGGACTCGCCGACATGGCCGGGCTGCTGGCGCTGAAGTTGGCGCTGGGGATCGGGATCGGGCTCGCGGTGGGTCGGATCGCGGTCGTGATCCTGAACAAGATCGAGCTGCCGACCGACGGGATCTACCCGGTGGCGACGATGGCAATCGCCGGCCTCGCCTACGGGCTCGCCGAGGTGGCCCACGGCTCCGGCCTGCTGGCCGTCTACCTGACCGCGTTGGCCCTCGGCTCGGCAAATATCCCCGCCCGCCGCACCGTCGTCTCCTTCCACGAGGGCCTTGGCTGGATCGCCCAGATCTCGCTCTTCATCCTGCTCGGCCTGCTCGTCTTCCCCAGCAGCCTCGACAACGTCGCGCTCAAGGGGCTGGCGCTCTCGGCGGCGCTGATCGTCGTCGCCCGCCCCGTTGCGACCTTCCTGGCGACGGCGCTGGTGCCGCTCAACTCGCGCGAGAGGCTGATGCTCGGCTGGGCGGGACTGCGGGGAGCGACGCCGATCTGGCTCGCCACCTTCCCGGTCGTCGCCGGGATCGGTGCCGGCCAGGAGCTGTTCGCGATCGTCTTCTTCGTCGTCGTCACCTCGACCCTGGTCCAGGGGGCGAGCTTCGAGCCGCTGGCGAGCCGGCTCGGTCTCACCACCGACGAGCCGGCGCTGCCGCGACGCCTGCTCGAGTCCGGGCGCATCCGCCAGATGGGCGGGGACGTGATCGCCTACAGGCTGCCGCCCGGAGCGGCGGCGGCCGGGCACCGGGTGCGCGAGCTGGAGCTGCCACGACAGGCGCTTGTCAACGTGATCGTCCGCGACGGGCACGCGATCCCGCCGCGCGGCTCGACCGAAATCCGTGAGGGGGACGAGCTCCACATCCTTGTCCGCAGCGAGTTGCGCGACGAGGTCGAGGCGCAGACGGAGGTGTGGACGAAGGGCCCGGTCGGGCGCCCGCCGCCGCCGCCGCTGCCGCGCCGAGCCGCCTCGCAGGTGTTCTCGGTTCGCCCGGTGCGGGAGGGCGACGACCCGCGGGCGCTGATCGAGGTCGACGGGATCCCGGTGCTGGCGGTGCTCCGCAGCCGCGGCGACGGCGTCGGCGCAATGGCGGCGCTGGCGGACGGCCGCTACGCGATTACCGGCGAAGAGCTGATCGCGATCGGCGGCAGGCGAGCGTTGGCGGACTGGTGCGAGCGCCGGGCGGCGCGCCCGGGAGTCGACCAAATAGAACGCGCATGGTGGCAGGAGGTCACGGGCGCGCTCATCGCGCGCGGGCGCGCGACCTAACTCAGATCGCGCCCGCGGCGGTGGCGATCTCGGCGTAGGCCGCAGCGGGGTCGACAGCCCCGAAGATCGCGGAGCCAGCTACGAAGAGGGAGGCGCCGGCGGCGGCGGTCGGACCAGCGGTGGCGGTGTCAATGCCGCCGTCTACCTCGATCCGCGCCTCGCCCACCAGCGGGCGCAGCCGCTCAACCTTGGCGGGCGAGGTCTCGATGAAGGACTGCCCGCCCCAGCCGGGGTTGACCGACATGCAGAGGACGATGTCGGCGAGGCCCCGAAGCTCCGACACCACCTCGACCGGGGTGCCGGGATTGATCGCGATGCCGGCCAGGCAGCCGAGCTCGCGAATCGCGCTGAGGGTTCGGTTGGCGTGCGGCGTCGCCTCCTCGTGGAAGGTGATCGAGTCGGCGCCGGCCTTGGCGAACTCGGCGATCTGGCGCTCGGGGGTCTCGATCATCATGTGGACGTCGATCGCGCCGCCGGCGTCGTGAACCTGGTCGGCGATCGCGCCGGCGACGAGCGGGCCGATCGTAATCGGGGGAACGAAGTGTCCGTCCATGACGTCGACGTGGATCACCCTCGCCCCCGCCGCAATCACCTCGGCCACCCGCGACCCAAGCTGCGAAAAATCGGCCGAGAGGATCGACGGCGCGACCCGGGGCGACTCGATCAACTCCCACATCCGCTCACTCAACACATCACCTCGCGCTTCGCTCGCGGCGTGATGAATCAGATATGGACACTCGCTCGCTCCGCACTCGTAGGCGCAACCTAATCGATCGCCAGGCGGCGTTCAGGCCGCTTGCAGCATCGAGGAGCCGCACGCCTGGCATTGCATGTCCTCGGTGTGGCTCATCCGGGCGATCGTCTGGTGTTCGCCGCAGTTCGCGCACTGGGAGACGAGTTCGAAGCGGCTGAGGCAGTTGACGCAGCGCAACCGGCCGGGAAGCTGCGTCGGGCGCAGCCAGGGCTCGCCGCAGTTCGGGCAGGGCGCCCTCCCGAGGGGGCTGTCGGCACCGAATTCGGGCTCTCCTGGTTCGCTCATCGTCTAATCATCGCGCTTTAGGCGGGCGATGAAGAATCCGGTGGTGCGATCGCGGTCGGGGCGCAGCTGCAGGCAGCGCGGCTGCAGTGGCGAGGAGAGCGCCGGGGAGCGGGCGCCGAGGTCCTCCAGCTGAAGTGGCGGAGCCTCGCCCGCGGCCACCGCGTCGAGCAGCGCCGCGATCCGGTCCTGGTTCTCGCGGCGGCAGATCGTGCAGGTCGCGTAGACCAGCGTCCCCCCCGGCCTCAGCACCCGGGCCGCTCCAAGCAGCGCCCGCTCCTGGATCTCCGCCAGGCGCTCGATCCCCTTCGGTGTCTTGCGCCAACGGGCGTCGGGCCGAGAGGCGAGGGCGCCGAGGTCCGAGCAGGGGGCGTCGAGGAGGACGCGGTCAAAGCCGGGCGCCATCTCCATGTCCGCCGCGTCGGCCTCGATTACGGTGACGCCGCGCAGCCCCAGGCGCCGCGCCTGCGCCGCGACCTCCCCGGCGCGGTTCGAGTCCAACTCGACCGAGACCACCTCGCCGCGGTCGCCCATCCGCTCCGAGATCTGACCGGTCTTGATCCCGGGGCCGGCGCAGAGGTCAAGCAGGTGCTCCCCCGGTCGCGGTTCGAGCACTTCCACCACCGCCGCGGAGCCGCGGCTCTGCGGGGTCAGCGACCCGGCCTCGATCATCTCCGGAACCGCCTTCCCGGTTCGCCCGGCGATCACGATCGCCTCCGGCGCCGCCAGCGGCCACTCCCCCGCCGCCGCGACGGCTTCCACCCCGGCCTCGCGAAGGCTCGCCAGCGCCTCCTCTCGGCTCGAGTCCGCCCTCATCGCGACCTCCGCGGGCTCGTTGCAGGCGGCGAGCAGCGACCGGGCGCCCTCGGGGCCAAGCTCCTCCCACCACATCCGCGCCAGCCACTCCGGCGCCGAGTGGGCGACCGCGGCCGCAGCGGGGGTCGAGTCGTCCCCGAGCAGCGCCGCCGTCAGCTGCGACCGCTCGCGGGTCGCGCGACGCAGGACCGCATTGACGAGCCCCGCGGCATGGGTTGCACCGGCGCCCTTGACCAGCTCAACGGCCTGGTCAACGGCCGCGTGGTCGGGGGTGCCGTCGGCGAAGAGCAACTCGTAGAGGCCGAGGCGCAGGGCGGCGAGGACCGGCGGATCGAGCAGCGCGATCGAGCGCCCGGCGAGGCGCTCGATCGCGGCGTCGGTGGTGCCGCGGCGCTGGACGGCCCCGAAGGCGAGCCGCTGCGCCTGCGCTCGCTCGCGACCGGCGATCCCGAGCCGGTCGGCGGCGAGGCGGAAAGCGCGCTCGGTATGGGCGCCGTCCTCGAAGGTCTCGCGGAGATTCTCGAAGGCGAGCAGCCGCGCCGGCGCGATCACGGGAGCTTGGGCAAAGAGTGGCCCCGCAGGTAGGCGTCGACCGGCATCGGCTTGCCGCCAGGTGGCTGGATCACCTCGAGCCGCAGCGCCCCGCGGCAGCACCCCACCAGCATCACTCCCCATTCGGCCTTGACCGCGCCGGTCTTGACGCTGACGTCGACGGCGCGGGCGCGCCTCACCCCCAGCCGCTCATCACCCGCCGTCTCCAGATAGGCGCCGATGTGGGGGGTGAGCCCGCGCACGGTCGCGGCCAACTCGGTGGCCGGGCGCGAGGGGTCCAGGCGTCGCTCGGCGGCGTCGATCTTCTCGGCGTAGGTCGCCCCCTGCTCATTCTGCTCCTCGAACTCGAGGCTGCCCGCGGCCTGGAGGTCGAGCGCCTTGACCAGGAGATCGCCAGCCAGCGCGGCCAGGACCCCCGAGACAGATTCGAAGTCTTCCTCTGGCCCCAGCGCCACCTCCTCCCGCAGTGCGACTGGCCCCGAGTCGAGGCCGGCGGTGAGGCGCATGATGCAGACGCCGGTGCTGCGGTCGCCGGCCATGATCGCCCGCTCGATCGGCGCCGCCCCGCGCCAGCGTGGCAGCAGCGAGGGATGCACGTTGAGGATCGGGAACTCGCTGAGGAGCGGCTCGCGAATCAGCTGGCCGAAGGCGCAGACGACGACCACCTCGGGGCGCGCCGCCCGGATCCGCTCCAGTGCCTGCTCCTGGTTGACGTCCTCGACCTGGAACAGGTCGAGGCCGAGCTCGTTTGCCGTCTCGGCCGCGGGGGGTGGCGACTCGTGGCGCCCGCGTCCCTGCCGCCGGTCGGGAGGGGTGATGACCAGCGCCGGCTTGTGGTCGGAGGCCGCCAGTCGCCGCAGGACCGTGGCGGCGAAGTCGGAGGTCCCTAGATAGGCCGTTCTCACGCGTCGGTGCGCGGCTCGCGAAACTCGCCGTCGTCCCCGTCATCGTCCTCGTCCGGCGGGCTGTAGCTGCCGCCCTCGCGCAGGGCCCGCAGGGCGCCCTTGCGCTGGTCGCGGCTGGTCCGGTCGAGGATCAGGACTCCGTCCAGGTGGTCGATCTCGTGCTGGAGGACGCGGGCCTCGAGCCCGGAGGCCTCGATCAAGATCGCCTCGCCCTCGGCGTCGAGGCCGCTGACCCGGGCGTGCAGCGGCCGCTCGACGTCCATCGAGACCCGCGGCAGGCTGAGACAGCCCTCCTCGGCGAGGATCGCCTCCCCCGAGAGCCACTCGATCACCGGGTTGATGAGAGCGGTCGGCTCGCCGTCGGGGCCGATCTGGAAGACGAGTAGCCGACGCAGCACGCCGAGTTGGGTGGCGGCGAGGCCGACGCCCATCCCGTCGCGCATGATCGCGACCATCCGCTCGACCTCGACCCGCAGCTGGGGGCCGAAGTTGGCGACCGGCGAGGCCCTGCTCTTGAGCACCGGGTCGCCGAACTTGACGACGTGCGCCAACGCCGCTTCGCGGCGCTCGAGCAGCGCCGATTCGAGCTCGCGCTCCTCGCTGTCGGCGTCGTGGTCGGTGTCGGTTTCGACGTGATCGCTCATCGGAACTGAGTTTAAGTGACGATCCGCGGCGGGCGGGGAGCGTCACTGCGGGTCGACGTCGACGCCGATCGCGACCTCGCGCAGGGATCGGTCGGCGGCCCGCCGCTCGACCACCTCGCGCACCGCCGCCACGGTGCCCTCGCGGTCGGCGGCCTTGATCAGGATGCGACGGCGGTGACGGTTGCGGACCCGGAACATCGGCGCCGGGCCGAGCAGCTCCGAGCCCTCGGGGAGCGCCTGCCGCAGCTCCATGGCGACGGCCGTGGCCGCGGTTTCCAGGCGCGCCTCCTGCTCGGCCGAAAAACCGATCCGGACAAGGTGGGAGAAGGGCGGGTAGCGGAGGGTGCGGCGGCGCTCGAGCTCGCCGGCGAGGAAGCCGGAGGAGTCGTGGCGGGCGGCGTGCTCGATGCTCGACGCCGTCGGCGCCAGGGTCTGGACGATGACCTCGCCGCCGGCCTCGCCGCGACCCGATCGTCCGGCGAGCTGGGCGACCATCGCAAAGGTCCGCTCCTCGGCCCGGAAGTCGGGAAAGCGGAGGGTCGCGTCGGCGTCGAGGATCGCGCTCAGCGTCACCTCGGGGAAGTCGTGCCCCTTGGCGACCATCTGGGTGCCAACGAGGACCCCGCTCGGCGCCTCGCCAAAGCGGGCGAGGATGCGGGCGTGGGCGCCGCGCTTGGCGGCGGTATCGGAGTCGAGCCGGAAGACCGGCATCGGCGCCAGGCGCTCGCTCAGCAGAGCCTCGATCCGCTCGGTGCCCGCCCCGGCCCGCGAGAGCGTCGTCGAGCCGCACTCGGGGCAGGCGCGGGGGGCGGGCTCGGCGTGGGCGCAGTGGTGGCAGACGAGGCGGCCGCTGTGGCGGTGGACGATCAGCGAGACGTCGCAGTTGGGGCAGCTCCAGTGGTGCCCGCAGGAGCGGCAGGTGAGCCAGGGCGCGAAGCCGCGGCGGTTGATCATCACGATCGCCTTGGCGCCGGCCTGGCGGACGCCCTCGAGCGCCTCCCAGGTGTCCGGGTGCAGCGGCCCCGAGCGCGGGTCGGCCTCGCGCATGTCGACCAGCTCGACCGGCGGCAGGCGGCGCCCGTCGACCCGGCGCGGCAGCTCCAGCCGTGGCAGCTCCAGCCAGGTCTCCGGCCGCGGCGTCGCGGTGCCGGCGATCAGGACGGCCCCCCGGTCCTCGGCGCGCTTCCTGGCCACCGTGCGGGCGTCGTACCACGGGTCCCCCTCCTGCTTGTAGGACGGATCGTGCTCCTCGTCGATCACGACCAGGCCGAGGTTGCGGACCGGGGCGAAGACGGCGGAGCGCGGGCCGACGCAGACGCTGGCTTCGCCGCTGTGCAGGCGCCGCCACTCGTCGTAGCGCTCGCCGGCGGAGAGGGCGGAGTGAAGGACCGCGAAGCGGTCACCGAGGCGGGCGCGGAAGCGCGCCACGGCTTGGGGGGCGAGGCCGATCTCGGGGACGAGGACGATCGCGCCGCGGCCCCGCTCCAGCGCCGCCTCAACCGCCGCCAGGTAGACCTCGGTCTTGCCCGAGCCGGTGACCCCGTGCAGAAGCAGACTGCGCTGGGAGCCGGCTTCCCCGTCGAGCGCGGCGACGATCGCGGCGACCGCCGCCTCCTGCTCGGGGAAGAGTTGCGGGCGATCCGCGGGCGCGCTGAGCCCTGAGCCCCCGGGCGCACGCCGCAGCCGCGAGCTGCGGGTCGCAATCAGCCCACGCTGCCCCAGCCGCCGCAGCGTTTGGCGATCAGACCCGACCGCGGCGGCCAGCTCTGCGCCCGACATCTCGCCCGCCCGCAGCGCCTCCAGCACCGCCCGCTGTTTGACCCCAAGCCGCTCGGCGCCGCTGAGGGCGGACTCCCCCGCCGGCAGGATCTCCGCCCGCAGCTCCATCTTGGAGCGAACCGTGCGACCACCCGTGCCCGTACCCGGCGGCAGCACCAGCTGCAGGCCGCGAGAGGGGGTCGAGCAGTACTCGCGGGCGACCCAGAGGCCGAGCTCGACCAGCTCCGGCGGCGCCCCGGCCTCGAGTGCCTCGATCGGCTCGGCCAGTCGCTCGGGCGGCAACTCGGAGGTCTGGGCCAGCTCGACAACGACGCCGAGCAGGCGCCGTGGCCCGAACGGAATCCGGACCACGCTGCCGATCTCGATGCCCTCCATCGCCGCCGGCCGGCGGTAGTCGAACGGGCCCCGCAGAGCGCGGGCGGTGGTCAGCGGCTCGACCCTGAGGATGGACATCCGCCGAGGGTATGTCCGGCGGGGGACGACCCGTCTCGGCGAGACTGGCGAGCGCCCGGCCCAGCGCATATGCTGGCGCCCGTGAGCCTCAACCTCAGCCCCACCGAGCAGGTCATCTTCGAGGGCCACCCATCCTGGCGGGCGATCCTCGGCTTCTACCTGAAAGGACTCCTCGTCGCCGTGATCCTCGGGGTGATCGCGAAGCTGGTCGGCGCCAGCAGCGCCACCGTCTTCCTGATCGTCCTGGTCGTGATCGCGGTGACCGTGCTGACCGGCTTCCTCAAGCGGGTCGCCACGACCTACACGATCACCAACCGCCGCCTCAACATCAAGCGCGGCATCATCTCGAGAGAGATCCAGGAGACGCGCCTGGAGCGCGTCCAGAACGTCAACTACCGCCAGTCGGTCTACCAGCGCCTGATGCAGATCGGCGACGTCGACTTCGACACCGCCGCGACCGACGATTACAACTTCATCTTCGTCGGCGTCGCCGACCCGGCCGAGGTTGTCCACCGTGTCGACCAGGCCACCGGCGCCACCGCCGCCGGGACCCACGGCCTCGGCGAGGCGCAGTCCCCTAGCGGGCCAGCGGTCCCACCCAGCGCCTAGCCCCCGGATCGCTCGCCGCAGATAACTTTGACCCCGCCATGCCGGGG
>DATAIY010000378.1:0-2514 GCA_036262475.1 Solirubrobacterales bacterium | reverse complement strand
ATGCTGACCACCTCGGCGGCGAGGAGCGAGAGGACGCGCGTCGAGTAGCCCGAGCCGGTGCCGACCTCGAGCACCCGCTCGGAGCCGTCCAGCGCCAGCGCCTGGCAGATCGCGGCGACGATCCAGGGTTGGGAGATCGTCTGCTCCTCGCCGATCGGCAGAGCCGAGTCGGCATACGCCCGGCGGCGCCGGCGCGGCGGCACGAACGCCTCCCGCGGCACCGCGCCCATCGCCGCCAGGACCCGCTCGTCCTCGATGCCGCGCTCCCGCAGCTGCCGCTCCACCATCCGGGCGCGGAGAGCGGCGAAGTCGGTCATCGCCGCGGGGGATCCTCGGAGAAGCCAGGGATGAATGACCAGCGCGGATGGGCGCGCTGCAGGTGGGCATGGTGGCGGTCCCAGTCGTCAGGGCTGAGAACGGCGGGGCCGTCGATATCTATCCGCGAATCGCGAATCGAGAATCCCCAGCTGAACCCGAGGATCGCGTCAGCCTGCGCGGCGCCCTCCAATGGCTCCTCGCCCGGGCCACAGAGGAACGAGTGGGCGATCCAGTCCGTGTTTCGCCGCTGTTCGCGGTGCGGGGCGTCGAAGAGAGTCGGCGCGAAGCCGAAGAAGCAGAACGGGTGCGAGACCTCGCCGAGCGGTTCGAAGGGGTCGACCCGAAACTCGCCGGCGAGGTCGGTCGAGCTCACCAGCTGGACCCAGCCCAGCGCGTCCGCGTAGCCGCGCGCCGGCGGCGTCACGGTCGCCCGGCAGTAGGGGAAGCCGCGGGCGTACTCTGGGCAGCCAAGCACGGCGGGGTCCTCGTTTACGGCGACCTCGACCTCGACGCTGCCGTCGAGGTCGACTCGGTCGAAGTGAATCTGGATCCGGTCAGCCATTTGACGAGGGCCAGGCGCCGCCAGGCAAGGGCGGCAGGGAGCCCGAATAGCAGCGCTATTCGGGTGACTGAGGACACCGCCTGGCGGTGATCTGGCACCGTCAATAGATGTAATTGCGCAGTTTCGGCGGGTCGAGGACGGTTACCCGGCCACGGCCCGAGCGGACGACGCCGGCGCGCTCGAGCTCGGCGAGGAAGCGGCTGACGCTCTCCCGCGAGGTCCCGGCGAGCTGGGCCAGGTCGGTCTGGTTCATCCGGATCGTGACCTCCTCCCCCGGTCCGCCCTCGTCCTGTCCCTCGCGACTCAGCTGGGCGAGAATCCCGGCGACGCGGCTGGGGACGGTCTGAAAGGACTGGCGCGAGATGCGGACGTTGGCCGCGCGCAGGCGGCGCACCAGGCCGGCGACGAGCTTCAGGGCGATCTCGGGGTGGCGGGCCAGCAGCGAGCGCACGTCGCCGGCCGGCAGCGCCAGCAGCTCGCCGGCACTGACCGCCTCGGCGCTGGCCGAGCGTTTGTCGCCGTCGAGCATCGCCAGCTCGCCGAAGATCTCGCCGGGGCCGAGGGTGGCGAGCGTTATCGCGCGCCCGTCGGAGTGCTCGCGGGTGACCCGGAAGCTGCCCTCCTTGACGATGTAACAGGCGTCGGAGTTGTCGCCCTCGTGGAAGACCCGGGTGCCGGCGGGGAAGGTGCGGGGCACGGCGACGCGGGAGAAGCGCTCGAGCTCGCCCTCCTCGAGGTCGGCGAAGAGCGTGACGCTCTTCAGCAGTTCGACTGCGCTCTGCTCCCGGTCAGACACCCGGGCGATTATGGCAACGGGTGGCCGCTCAGGCCGACGCGGTCAATTTCCGCGGTCCGCGGCTGAAGCCGGCGCCGATCAGCGCCTCCTCGTGCCCGGAGCCGATCACCGCCTCGCCGTCGACTTTCTCGATCGCCAGTTTCGGCAGGTGGCCGGCGGAGACCGCGTCGGCGAGGGCCCGCATCGCCTGCTGCAGCTCCACCTCGGCGAGCTGGCGCAGGCGCAGGATGCCGCGGCCGCCGCGCTCGACGAAGACCAACGGCTCGCCATCGCGGAGGAGCAGGTGGGCGCCGGGGGTGCGGCCGGGGCGCCGGCCTCCCTCCAATTTCGGCCAGGGCAACGAGGCGCCGTAGGGGTTGGCCGGGTCGGTCGCTGCGAGCAGGAGGTGGGAGTCGTCAGCTTCAGGCAGGGAGCGCAGCCGCTCCACCGCGCCCGGCAGGGCGAACTGGGCGCCACCCAGGCCCTCGACGAAGTAGCCGCGGCGGGCGGTGCCGAGCAGCTCCAGGTTGCCGAGCTCGGAGTAGAGCGTCGAGAAGCCGCCGGGGACGCCCTCGGCGAGGACCGTCTCGCGGGTGACGATCCCGTAGCGCTCCATCATCAGCTCCGCCTGGGCGCGGAGCCGGGCGCCGGGGCCGGGGGCGTTGGCGAAGAGCGGCTCGGTCAGCGACCAGCGGCCCTGGACGGCGGCGCCGGCGCTGGAGCGGCGGCGGGCAAAGCGCCGGCCCTGGCGACCTTGCGACGCCACCGCCCGCAGCCGCGGGGCCCGCAGCGGCGAGAAGGCATCGTTGGTGACGCCGCCACCCCAGGCGAGGTCTCAGAGCGCGTTGTGCAGCTCCTC
>DATAIY010000377.1:0-5365 GCA_036262475.1 Solirubrobacterales bacterium | reverse complement strand
GAAGACCGCGACCATCACGGCTCCGGCGGCGAGGATCACCCGCCCGGAGTGGGCGAGCCCGCCGACCATGGCGGCCTTCGCGTCACCGGTCTCCTCCCAGTGCTCGCGCGCCGAGGAGAGCAGGAAGACGGTGTAATCCATCGCGATCGCGAAGATCATCGCGAAGAAGAAGATCGGCCCCCAGGCATCGAGGAAGCCCTGCGATTCGAAGCCGAGCAGGCCGGAGAGGTGGCCGTCCTGGAAGATCAACGTGGCGACGCCGAACGCCGCGCCGGTCGAGAGCAGGTTTGCGAGGACTCCGATCGCCGCGATCAGCGGCGCCTGGAAGGCGACCAGCAGCAGCAGGAACCCGAGGGCGAGGATGACCCCGATCGCCAGCGGCGTCTTACCCGCCAGGGCCGATTCGAGGTCGTGGTTTTCGGCCGCTGGACCACCGATCAGCGCCGTCGCGGGAAGCTCCGCACGCAGCCTGTCGATGGTGCTTGCGGTGGCGTCGGTCGAGGGACCGCTGCTGGGGACCGCCTGGATCAGGACCAGGCCTCCCGCACCCACCACGGGCAATGACACCGCGGCGATCCCCGGATCGGCGCGCAGCGCCGCCACAGTCGCCGCCCCCTGAGATCGCGGCGCCGTCACCTGCAGCGTTCCCGGCGCGCCTGGCCCAAAGGCGGAGCTGATCTGTTGGTAGCCGACGCGAGAGGAGTCGCTCTTGGGGACCACCTTGATCGAAGGCATCCCGGTCTTCAGGCTCAGGACCGGCAGCGCCAATCCGAGCAAGACCACCAGTGCGATGCCGCCGAAGACAATGGGTCGGCGCCAAAGCATCTCCCCCCAGCGGGCGAAGCGAGCCGAGCGGTGCTCACCGCTGTGGGCCCAGGGGAGGCTGAGCTTGTCGACCCGCGGACCGAGCTTGCCGAGGACCGCCGGCAGCAGGGTCAGCGTCGCCGCCAGCACGAAGAGGACGGAGATCATGATCCCCAGCGACATCGAGCGGAAGGCTGGGCTGGGGACCAGCATCACCGCCGAGAGCGAGATCAGCACGGTCAGGCCGGAGAAGAGGACCGCCTTGCCGGCCGTGTCCATCGTCTCCCCGACCGCCTCTGCCGGGTCGCGCCCCTGGCCGAAGAGCGCGTTGCGGAAGCGCATGACGATGAACAGCGCGTAGTCGATGCCGAGCGCGAGCGCGAACATCAGCGCGAAGTTCATCGCCCAGATCGAGATCGGTGAGATCAGGGTGCCGAGGTAGAGGACGCCGGCGGAGGCGATCAGGCCGACGATCGTCAGCATCAGCGGCAGCCCGGCGGCGACTAGCGAACCGAAGGCGAGGACGAGGATCGCCAGAGTCACCGGCCAGGAGATCAGCTCCGACTTCATCATCGCTTCGCGGTTGGCTTCGTTGAAGTCCGACCACATCCCCGGGGCTCCGGTGAGGTTGGCTTCGACCGCGGGCGTGGCCACCGCGCTGACTTCCGACTTGAGGTCGTTGGCCGCGGCGACCATCCCGTTCGGGCTCCTGGCCGCGCTGCCGCCGACGACCGCGGTGTGGCCGTCGCGCGAGATCGAGCTGCCGGGACGCGGCGGCACGACGCTCCCCACCGCGGAATCGGCGGCGAGGACGCGTTCGACCCGGGCCACCGTGCGCCGGAAAGCCGGGTCGGCGGCGGTCAGCTGCTCGGAGTGGACGGCCACCTGCAGCGCGTAGGCGCCGGCGCCGCCGAAGTTGCCGTCCAGCTGTTCGCGGACCTTGACCGACTCCGAGCCGTTGGCCTGCCAACCGGCGCCCGAGAGCGCCGTCTCCACCCGCGGTGCCAGCACGCCGAGACCGACCGCGACAACCGCCCAGCTGACGAAGACCCCGCGCCGGTGCGTGGCGGCAAAGCGGCCGAGCCGCCCGATCGGACCGAGGGCACTCATCGATCGCAGGCGCCCTTGACGCCGAAGTAGCGCCGCAGCACCCAGGAGCTGGGACAGTTGCCAAAGGCGACGAAGGCGAGCTGGTTCGCGGCGACGAAACCGGTCAGCAGCAGGAACCAGGGGCTGAGCACGGCGCTGAGCACGGCGCTGAGGCCGGTCATCGTCCCGGCCATCAGGAAGAGGATTCGCTCCAGCGGCCAGGCGGTCTGCGGGCTCCGCCGTGCGGGAGAGACCGAGGGTGGTGCGGTCGTGGCTGGCATCGCTATTCTCCTGTCAACGGTCTACAAATCAACAACTTTACAGTTGTGTAGTAGACTAGCAGACGATGAAAAGCCCACTCGACCAAGACGCCGCGGCGCTGATCGCCCGCCGCTTCCGCGCCCTCTCCGATCCCACCAGGCTGCGGATTATCGATCTCCTGCGGACGCGGGAGGAAGCCTCGGTAGGTGAGCTGACCGAGGCGCTCGACACCTCCCAGCAAAACGTCTCCAAGCACCTCGCGGCGCTACTGGCGGAGGGTTTCGTCACCCGTCGCAAGCAGGGGACCAGCTCGCTCTACCGGATCGCGGACCCGGGCGTGCTCGATCTCTGCGAGCGCGTTTGCGCCGGAATCGAGTCGCAGCTGGCCGAGCTCGAGGCGATGCTCGGCGGCTGACTCAGCCTTCGGCGCGCTTGGCCTGGCGGCGGCGCAGCGCCTCGCCCGGCCGCCAGAGGCTGACCAGCCCGGCGACCAGGGTGACGAGGAAGATCTGGCCGATCATCATCTCCAGCCCGGCGATCATCCGCCCAGGTTGCCCGCCCGGGACGAGGTTGCCGTAGCCGGTCGTGGTCAGCGTCGTGTAGCTGAAGAAGAGGAAGTCGCTGCCCGCCGGGTGGGGAACGCCTTCGAAGAAGGCACCGCCCTGGATCCGCTCGACCATCCCGTAGAGGAAGGTGAAGAGGATGCCGAGCACGGCGTAGACGCTGAGCGCGCCGAGGATCGTGCGCGAGCCGACCTCGCCGGTGGTGACGACTCGGTGCAGGACGGCGCCCATCGCGAAGGCCAGCAGCACGATCTGGATCACCGTTGCCAGGTTGAGGAAGATCCGGTCGCCGGTCGCCGCGGCGATCGCCGCCAGGGCGATCGTCAGCGCCGAGAGCCAGATCGCCAGCCGCACGAAGCGGGGCCTGGCGTGGGAACTGGTCAGCGACACGATCGAGGTGGCGCTGGTGGCGAGGGTCAGGACCACGGCGGACCAGTTGCGGTTGGATAGCAGCGAGGCGAGCACGTAGGTCGCGAGGACCAGGGTCAGGACGAGGCCGAAGGCGTCCCTCACCCTTTCCGCCCGTTCCAGCCAGCGCTCGCGACGGCGGGCGCGCATGGCGGCCGTATCCATGCGGGGTCGTTCGAGCGGGGAGCGCCGTTTCCTGCCTGCCGGCGGAAGCGGCGGCGGTGGGATTCGAACCCACGAGACACCTTATGACGCCCAACCGCTTTCAAGGCGGGCCGTCCGGTCCGGCGGATCCCGCTTGTCCAAGCCTGTCCCTGGTGATTTCCGTGCGCGAGCGATCGAGTTCGTGATTGCGGTCGGCCGCGACGCACTCTCGCAGGGACGACGCTCGCCTGAGCCTTCTGCGGCATTGGCCGGCATCTCCTCGATCGCATCGTTCAGGTGGTTCCCCTTTTCCCGTAAACGACCACGTGCTAGCGTGCCGCCGTGGCAAACGGCGTCGCTACAGCTACGGTGGATCAGCTTGACCATGCGCCGACCGCTGCGCCAGCGATCCCCGACTTCGAAATCGTCCCGCGCAAAGGTCTGTTCCTCGTCGCCGTTGCCCTGGTCTTGCTGGTGGTCGGGATAGCGATAAACAAGCCGTGGCCGCTGATGTTCCTGCACGTTGTAGGCGGTGCTTCGTGGACCATCGTCGACCTCTTTCTCGGCTTCGTGCTCGGGCCGATCATGGGGCGGATGTCGATCCCCGCGCGGGCGGAGTTCACGGCCCGGCTGATGCCGAAGATGGTCCTGATCATGCCGACCGTGGTCACGGTCACGCTAGCCGCCGGCTGGCAGCTCGGCGTCAACACCGGCACGGTCGATTCGAACTTCGCCCTGCACGGTTGGGTCGTAGCGAGCTACATCGTTGTCGGAGTGATGGCCGTCATCGCCCTGGGTCTGCTGGAGCCGGCGAACATCACGGTCCTGGTCGAGATGAAGAAGCCTCGCCCGAACCCAGAGGTGATCGAAGGGTTGATGAAGCGGTTCATCTACGCCGCGGGCATCTTGGGCCTGATGCAAGTCGCGACGCTGGTGATCATGACGAGGCTGGGCGCGGCGTGAGTCAGCGCGACCTGCCACCCGTGACGCAACTGGCGATGACCTCGCTGGCGCTGATCGTCATCGGCGGGATCTACCTGGCGGCCAATCTGCCCCAGCACGTGGCGCTAGGACCGGCGATCGCGCTGTTGGCGGCATCAGCATTACTGCTCGCGGGCAATCTGGTTGCGCTTGCACGTGTGCCTGATTTCCCCTGGCGCCGATTCTTCGACGTTGCCAAGTGGGCGCTGCTTGCCTACGCGACCATCGCCGGGATGATCGAGTACGCCTTTCTGCGAAACCATCTGCGCGGTGGTGCGCTCGTCGTGCTGACGCTCTCCCTGGTGGTCTTCGCGATCCACGTGCCGACCCTGATCGGCTTCACGGTCGCGCGCTTCGCCGAGCCTGAAGGCCCCGCCGCCGGGCCGGCTGGCTGACCGGGGCTGTAGATATTGCCCCGTGGATCGACGATGTGGCCGCCAACCTGATGTTCAGCCTGGTCTCGGCGCGCTACCGGAAGGCCGCGCAAACGCCTCTAGCAAGCGGAATCTGGCTTGCTAGAGCCGAAGGCGCCCGCCGGAATCGAACCGGTGTAAACGGCTTTGCAGGCAGCTCTCTCAGCGCGGTCAAAGCGGCTTATTGAACCCATGCCGCCTGCTGCGGTCGTGACCGGATTCGCTTAGGCGACAGCTGGGGCCAAGCGCTCAAGTGCGTGGCGCCCGATGTCGGCTCGGACTGGCGGCATATCTGGAGCAGGCGGAGCTTCCTTGCGTCGATAGGAGACCTGGACGGTGATCCGTCTAAGACCTCATTACGCCAGCGCATTACGCCAGCGCTACGAGGACAGGGAATCACCTGTCGAAGCTGCCGGGATGGACGGGTAATCCGTTTTGTCTCGTTTGCGCGCTAATGAAGGACCGGCTATCGAGACGAAAATCCGGCGGGTCGGTCTCGACGATGATCGGCGTTCTGGACCTCAAGCACCCTCTCGCAGCCGCTGGTAGACCTTCCGCAAGTAGAAGTCGCCGAGGGTCGCATGAAAGTCTTCGTCCTCGAGAATCTTCTTGAAGATCTCATCGTTGGCATCGACGCGGGTGACGATGGTTTCGAGGAACTTTCGATCGAAGACAAGACGGAAGTTCTCGATGCTGTTGTTC
>DATAIY010000376.1:0-7364 GCA_036262475.1 Solirubrobacterales bacterium | reverse complement strand
CACCAACTCCAGCCCCAACTTGATCGCCCCGGCGGCGTCGCGGCAACGAATCATCAAGGCATCGCCGATCGTCTTCACCTCTTCGGCTCCGTGGTCGTGCAGGTGGGAAGCGGCCTCAGCCGAGAACTCGGCGGCTAGGTCGGCAGCCGCCTCGTCCCCGTGCACCTCGGTCAGGGCAGTGAACCCCGACATGTCGGCGAAGATGAAGGTGTGTTCGGCCACGCCCGCCTATAAATAGCCCATCGGGTCCACGGGTTCGCCGTTGACGCGGACCTCGAAGTGGAGGTGAGGCCCGGTGCTGAACCCGGTGTTACCGACGTAGCCGATCACTTCGCCCTGGCTGACGCTCGCCCCGATCGAGGTGGCGAACGAGGTCTGGTGCGCGTAGCAGGTCGAGAGCCCGCCGCCGTGGTCGACGCAGGTGTAGTTCCCGTAGCCGCCGCTTTCGGCCTCCGGCTGCAGCAGCACGACGGTGCCCGAGGCGGCGGCGTGGATCGGGGTTCCTTCCGGCACGCCGATGTCGATCCCGGGGTGAAAGCTCCCCCAACGCGGGCCAAAGCCGGAGGTGATCACACCTTCCACCGGCCAGATCAGGCCGCTCGACCCGGTGCTCCCAGTGAAAGGACCCGCCGGCAGCGGCGCCGCGGAGGACGATTCGTTGATCTGTTCGGCTATCTCCTGCTGGATCGCCTGCACCTTGGCGCCGAAGTTGTCAACGTGATGTTCGATACGGGCCAGCGCTTCCTGGCGCTCGGCTCTGACCGAGACGAGCTGGACCTGGCGTGCCTCGGCGGATTCGCGAGCTTCGGCAAGCGCTTCCTCGCGGGCGGCGATCGTGTCGCGGGCCGCTTCGATTTCGCCCTTGGCCTCTCCGAGGCGCGCCACGGTGCGCTTCGCTTCGTCCCGAAGCTCGCTCACCCGCTCGACTACGCCTTCGTCGGCCTGATGGATGCGGTCGATGTATTCGCTGCGGGTGGCGAAGTCCGAGTAGCCATCAGAGGAAAGCAGCACGCTCAGCATGTCCGGGCTCCCTGACTCGTATATCGCGACCAGACGATCGCGCAGCACGCCCAGGGAGCGCTTCAGATGACTGCGGACGACCGCGAGACGACGCTGAGCGCGGTGCAGCACGACGGTGGCGCGATCGAGCTCTGCCTGCTTGGCGACTAGTTCTTCGCGGACCCCTGCTTCGCGAGTGCGCAACGCCGCGACCTCGCTCTCCAGTTCTCCGATCTGGTCGTGGTAGCGGGCCAAGGTCGAGGTCAACACCCCTTCCTGCTCTTCGGCCCGTTCGAGCTTCTCCTTAGAACCTTCGAGGCGATCCTGAAGCGCGGCAGCGGCCGGGCCGGCGGCGATCAGGACACACGCGCAGGCCACCAGCGCACCGGTAAGCGCGAGAAGGACAGTGCTTTTATGACTTGGACTTCGCATTGCGCAGGCGCCAGAGCACCGGCAGCGATTCGCATACAGCGCGGCGGCGCGGTGATGGCCTACGGACTGTAGGAAGTCGAGGGACGAATCCGCGTTCGAGAGGCGGCACCTGCAAAGGAGCTTGCGGGTGGCCGCGAGCGTCGGTGTCCGAAGCGCCGCCCCGCCGCTAGGCTCTGGCGATGGCCAAGGTGCCCGACATGCAACTGCAGGGCGATCTGCAAATGGAGGTAATGCGGGTCCTTTGGCGCCTCGACGCGCCCAGCAGCGTCGAGCAGGTCCGCAGCGAGCTCTCGACCCGTCATCGAGGCGCCTACACGACGATCCAGACCGTCCTCAACCGCTTGGCCGAGCGCGGCCTTCTGGATCGCGAGCGCAAGGGCAAGTCGATCCTCTACACCGCCAAGTTCAGCGAGGCCGACTACTACTCCCAGTCTCTGCGCCAGACCTTGGCGAAGGCATCGAACCCGGCTCGGCGGGCGGCCCTGGCGCAGCTGGTCGGCGGCATGGCAAAGGGCGAGCGCGAGGAGGTCGAAGGACTCGCCCGGGAGGTCGCCAAGAAGCGCAGCGGCCGACGAGGGCGATGACGCTCATCGTGGCAGCGGCAGTGCTGGCGGGAGTCGGCGCCCCCTACCTGCTGCCCAGTGCGGGCCTCAAGCCGATCACCGGCGCCGCACTTTGGCTCTCCGCGCTCCTCCTCCGGGCTGCGCTCGTTCTGTTGATCGCCCTGACGGTGATCCTCTATCTGCCGGCCACCGCACTCTTTCGGCTCGCCACCCACTGGTGCTTCCACGCGGTGATCCCCTTCTTCACGACCCACCTCGGCTTCTCGGGGCACCGCGTCGGCGACGCCGCCGCCCTGCTGCCGGGCCTCGTCCTCGGCGTATCGCTGATCTGGGCGATCTTCGCGCTGTGGCGCACGACGCGCGCTGTGCGCTGCTGGCTGAACCGCAGCTCGCTGGGCGAGGGCCCGGGCGAGAGCGTGATCGTCGGGGGCTCCGAGGTGGTGGTGGCCGCGGCGGGGATCCGCGGCGCCAAAGTCGTCGTCTCCACCGGGGCGCTCGCCGAACTCGACGATCAGGAGTTGGCGGCGGGGCTTGAGCACGAGCGCGGCCACATCGCTCGCCACCACCCCTACCTGACCTTGCTCGGCAACCTCGCCTTCGCGCTGGCCCGCCCACTCCCAGGCAGCCGGGACGCTCTCGATCGGCTGCGCTTCAACCTCGAGCGCGACGCTGACGAGTACGCGGTCGACCGCACCCGCGACCCCGTCGCCCTGGCGAGCGCCATCTGCAAGGCAGCCGCTGCCAGGCAGGAGCCGACGCCTGCCCTAGCCGGACTCGGCGGCTACGGCACCGCCGCCCGTCTACGCCTGCTGCTCGACCCCCCAGCCGCCGAGCCACACGCCCTTGCCGAGCGCGCGGGCCGAGCAGTCGTCGCCGCGCTCTTGGCGCTGGTTCTGGCTGCCTTCGCCATAACCCCGGCGCTGGCCAGGGTTGCCTCGATCCAGCAATCGAACGCCGCCCACGCCGAAACCTGCCCGGACTAGGACCGAGGGTCCGCTCAATAGCCGGGCGGATGGCGCACGACGAACTTCCCGGCCACGACTGAGCTGATGCTGGTGTACCAGCGGGGGCCGGTGCCGTGGGCCGAGCCGGCGGTGTCCCAGCGCAAGCCTGCGATGACGGCGTAGGTGTGACCGGCATTGGCGTAGACGGAGATCCAGCTACCTGTGTTGGGTTCGCCCCAGCTCATCAACCCGGTCGAGTCCAGCGGTACCGGCAGCAGCCCGGTCCCGCGCAGGGCGAAGCTGACCGCACCCGAGCAGTCATAGCCCTTGTCCCACCAGCGGCCGTGGCCGCCGCCCCAGATGTAGGGCTTGGTGCGGATCCGGTTGGCGGCCGCGATCACCTTCTTTACACCGGCCGGAGCGTTGGCCGGAGCGATCGCCACACCGTCGACCAGCTTGGCCTTGGCGCCGGCTGGCGCGCTGGCTTCGCAACCCGCAGGGCTTGACGTAACGCCACCGTAGGGACCACATGCCGCCGCGGCACCGCCCGCGCTGAGCAACATGGCCAGCGCGATCAGAGCACCGACCCCGCACACCAACATCCTGCGTGAAAGCAATTCGATCTCCTTCGTCGGCCTACGGGGTTAGCTGACGGGCTCGCGCTGAAAGAGATCGCGCTACGGACGCCTGGGTCCGATTCGCCCCTGGGCCGGACAGGCCCTTTGGTTCCCCCGTTCCTCGCCGTCTGGACGAGGACTCGGCATAGCTTTGGCCGGGGAGTATAGGACGAACTCCGACGGCATGTAGGAATTAGGATTAACCTGACCGGCGATGGAAGGCACGGCAACGCCTTCGGCACCGCACGACGACGAGTCGCTGACGCGGATGCTGCTTCAACTCCGCGTCCTCTTCGCGGCCCTATTCAGCACGATCCTCGTGGCGCTCGCGATCGGTATCCCGACGGCCGTCATCCCCAACCCCTGGTTCGTTCGGATGACGCCCGCAGGGATGAGCAACTACTTCTTCTGGGTGGCGAGCAGCCTTCTCACCGGCACCCTGCTGGCGACCTACACGCTGCCGCGCTCGGCCCGCGACGGGATCGCCGCCGCGACGGCGGGTAGCGGCTACCTCGGCCTGCTCGCCGTCGGCTGTCCGGTGTGCAACAAGCTGGTCGTCGCTCTGCTCGGGGTCTCAGGGGCGTTCAACTACTTCGCGCCGATCCAGCCCTTGCTCGGCGCCGGGGGACTGCTGCTCGCCGCGACGGGCTTGGTGATCCGTTTGCGAGGCGCAAGGCGTGCCTGTGAAGTGCCACGGTCGTGAGGTCGGTCGCGTTCCCTCCTGAGCTGTTCCTACACTTTGTAGGAATGCGGGCACGGGGATCGAAGCAGGGAGGCATGAATGCCTCAGGCTCGAGTGAGCATCGCTCCCCACCTCCGAGTCCGATCACCGCCTTGCTGCACTCGCCGACGCCGGTTTACCTGAGCGGCACCGTGATCAGACTCCTCAGCGCCGTGGCGACCCTGCTTCTCCTCGGGGCCTGATGGGGCGGGATCTCTTCTCCCTTCGACCATGGCGACGCAAGCCGGAGGTCGCGGCAGAGCCCTTGCCAACGAGACCAACGTCGGCGAAGAGCACGATCGGGTGTGAGCTGCTTCTGGCGCGACTGGACCACAGCGAGTCGGGAGCAAAGGTCGTCGAGGCAGTGAGGGAGTGCTACGACGTCACCTCTGTCGCCGAGGAGCCACTCCTGGCTCGCGTCCTCGTCGATGACGCCTTCGAGCCCGCCGAGGCAGTTGTCCTGCTCGCCTCCGTCCTGGATGGAATAGACGGGGATTGGGAAAGCCACATCAGCTGGCCCAGAAGCGCGAGACACTCCTAGCCATATACACCCGGGGGGTATTGCTAAAGTGAGTGCCATGCCAGACCCGGGATACAAAGCAAGCAAGGAGCAGCTGCTGCGTCGCCTCTCGCGAGTCGAAGGGCAGGTGCGGGGCGTCGCGCGGATGGTCGAGGAGGATCGCTACTGCATCGACGTGCTGACCCAGATCAGCGCGATCCGCGCCGCCCTGGACAAAGTCGCGCTCGGCCTCGTCGACGACCACGCCCGACACTGCATGCGGGACACGAAGCGCGATCCCGACCAGGACGTCGATGAGCTGATGAGCGCTCTGGGGCGGATGCTCTCGCGGTGACCGATGTCCTCGCCAAGATCGGCGAAGGCTTCTCCAACGCCTTCCTGATGGCCTGGGAGGTCTGGTGGGCGCTGGTCTTGGGCTTCGCGATCTCCGCGATCGTCCAAGCCTGGGTGCCGCGCCACCGGATCGAAGGGGCGCTCTCGGGCGAGGGCTTGGGTCCGGTAGCCAAGGCCACCGGCCTCGGCGCCGCCTCTTCCTCCTGCTCCTACGCGGCGATCGCGATCGCCAAGTCGCTCTTCCAAAAGGGCGCCTCCGCGGTGACCGCGCTGGCCTTCCAGTTCGCCTCCACCAACCTCGTCTGGGAGCTCGGCCTGGTCCTCTGGGTCCTGATCGGCTGGCAGTTCACCTTGGCCGAGTTCGTCGGCGGCCTGGTGATGGTCGCCCTGATGGCGGTACTGCTGAGGATATTCGTTTCGCCGCGCCTGGAGCGAAAGGCGCGCGAGCACGCCCAGCGGGTAACCGCCGAGCACCAGCACCACATGGCCGGCTCGGAGGGGATGAGCTGGCGGGCGCGCCTGACTTCGACCACGGCTTGGTCGGACGTCGCCCACAACTTCCGCGGCGATTGGGAGATGCTCTGGAAGGAGATCACGATGGGCTTTGTGCTGGCCGGGTTCATCGGCCTGCTCGGCGACGAATTCTTCAACGGCCTCTTCATCGAGGACGCCCCCTCCGGGCTGAGGACGCTCGAGAACGTCATCGTCGGTCCGCTCATCGCCGTGCTGAGCTTCGTTTGCTCGGTCGGCAACGTGCCGCTGGCGGCGGTTCTGTGGTCGGGCGGGATCTCCTTCGGCGGCGTGATCGCCTTCCTTTTCGCCGACCTGATCGTGCTGCCGATCGTGCTCGCCTACCGCAAGTACTACGGAACCGCCTTCGCCCTGCGGATCACCGCCCTGATGTTCGTGACGATGGTGCTCGCCGCGCTCCTGGTCGACGTGCTCTTTGGTGGCCTCGGCCTGATCCCGACCGGGCCGCGGCCAGGTCGGGGCGACATCTTCAGCTCGATTGGAATCGACTACAAGCTCTTCCTCAACGTCCTCGGGCTGGCCATCTTCGTGGCGCTGATCGGCCTGACGATCCGCCGCGGGGTCACCGATCCGGTCTGCGGGATGAAGGTCGACCGCGCCAAGGCCGTGCTCCTGCAGCACGAGGGGCGCACCTACTACTTCTGCTCAGAGCACTGCCGCGGGCGCTTCGAAGCCGAACCGGGGCAGTTCCTCGGCAACCATGTCGGCGAGTCCACTGACGCCGCCGCCCACGCCCATCACTCTCATTGAGGAAGCGGGCGTGGCCCAGCGCTACATCCCCGCACTCCGCTTTCACGCGCTGACCCGGCTCTATGACCCGGCGATCCGCCTGACGACGCGTGAGGAGACCTTCAAGCGGCGACTGCTGGCCCAAGCCGATCCCGGCCCTGGCAGTCGGGTGCTCGACCTGGGCTGCGGCACGGGCACCCTGGCGCTGATGGTCAAGCGCCGCCAACCCGGAGCCGAGGTCGTCGGCCTCGACGCCGACCCGGAGATCCTCGGTCGCGCTCGCGCCAAGGCTGCGGCGGCGGGCCTCGAGGTGCAACTCGACCGCGGCTTCTCGACCGAGCTTCCCTATGAGGACGAGAGTTTCGACCTCGTCCTCTCCAGCCTGTTCTTCCACCACCTGAAGCGTGCCGAGAAGGAGGCATCCGCCCGCGAGATCGCACGTGTCCTGAGGCCCGGCGGCGAGCTGCACATGGCCGATTGGGGTCCGCCCTCGGATCCGCTGATGTGGCTTGCATTCGGCGCGGTTCGCCTCGGCGACGGGCTCGAGCCGACGCGGGACAACGCGGTGGGCGCCTTGCCGCAGATCTTCGAGGGCGCGGAGCTGCAGGGGGCGCTTGAAACCGAGCGCCTGCGGACGCTGTTCGGGACCCTCGCCCTGTACCGGGCCCGCAAGCCAGTTGCATCGACTCCTACACTGCGTCGGGGATGAGTCCCTCCGCTGGAGAAAACGGGATCGCCACTGCCGTGCTGGAGGCCAGCGGCATGCTCCGCGCCTCCGAAAAGGCCGTCGTGGAGACGGTCATCGGTCGCAGGCCGGGGGTCAAGGAAGTCGAGGCGAACCCCGTCGCGCAGACCGCGACCGTCAGCTATGACCCGGCCGAGACCTCGGTCGAGGAGCTGCGTCGCTGGGTCATCGACTGCGGCTACCACTGCGCCGGGCAATCGGTGCCTGAGCACGTCTGCGATCCGCTGATG
>DATAIY010000375.1:0-5089 GCA_036262475.1 Solirubrobacterales bacterium | reverse complement strand
GAAGACGCTGCACCCGCGACTGCACGCGGCGCTGCTGGCGCGGCGCGAGGTCCCGGTGCCCGCTGGGGGCGACCGCGAGCAGCTGGAGACGGCGATCCACGCTGTCGAGCACGAGCTTTATCCGCAGGCGATCCGCATGATCGCTGAGGGCCGGGTTAGGATCGACGCCGACGACCCCCGCGTTGTCGCGATCGATGACTGAGGCAGCCGCAGACACCGGGAACGAGACCGTCGACGACGGAGCGATCAGGGTGCGCCGGGCGCTGATCTCGGTCTCCGACAAGACCGGCGTCGCCGACTTCGCCCGAAGCCTCGCTGCTCTCGGGGTCGAGATCCTCTCCACCGGCGGCACCGCCAGCGCCCTGCGCGAGGCGGGTCTCACCGTGACTGACGTCTCCGAGTTCACCGGCCAGGAGGAGATCCTCGACGGCCGGGTGAAGACGCTGCACCCGCGACTGCACGCGGCGCTGCTGGCGCGGCGCGGCGATCCCGAGCACATGGCGACGCTGGAGCGCGAGGGGATCGAGCCGATCGACATCGTCTGCGTCAACCTCTACCCGTTCGAGCAGACCGTCTCCGGCCACGACGTCGCGTCGGAGGTGGCGATCGAGAACATCGACATCGGCGGCCCGACGATGATCCGCGCCGCGGCGAAGAACCACGAGGGCGTCGCGGTGCTGGTCAAGCCCGAGTCCTACGACGCCGTCTGTGCCGAGCTGGAGGAGTCCGGCGGCGAGATCTCGGCCTCGACCCGGCACTGGCTGGCCAACGAGGCCTTCGCCCAGACCGCCCGCTACGACGCCGCGGTCAGCCGCTGGTTCTCGACCGAGTACGAGGACTTCCCCGAACACCTCGCCGTCGCCTACGAGAAGGTGCTCGACCTCTCCTACGGCGAGAACCCTCACCAGCGGGCGGCGCTCTACTCGGAGGCGGGCACGCGCAGCCACATCCTCTCCCGGGTCTCGAAGCTGCACGGGCGGGCGCTCTCCTTCAACAACGTGCTCGACCTCGACTCCGCCCGCAGCCTGGCCGGCGACTTCGAGCAGCCCGCCTGCGTGATCGTCAAGCACAACAACCCCTGCGGGGCGGCGGTCGGCGCCGACGTGCTGGATGCCTACCTGAGGGCGCTGGCCTGCGACCCGCTCTCCGCCTACGGCGGCGTCATCGCCCTCAACCGGCCGATCGGCGTCGCCTTGGCCGAGCAGCTGCACAAGAACTTCGTCGAGGTGCTGATCGCGCCGGGCTTCGAGGACGGCGCCCTCGAGGTGCTGCAACAGAAGGAGGCGATCCGGATCCTCTGCGAGGAGGAGCGCCGCGAGCCCGATCCGGACGAACGCGACGTCAAAAGGGTGCTCGGCGGGCTCCTGATCCAAGACCGCGACGGCGACCCCGAGCCCCGGGAGCTGATGGAGGTGGTGACGGAGACGCAGCCGAGTGAGCGGCAGTGGGAGGACATGCTCTTCGCCTGGACCGTCGTCCGCCGCGTCCGCTCCAACGCGATCGTGATCGCCAAGGACGGCGCCACCCTGGGAATCGGCGCTGGCCAGATGAGCCGCGTCGACTCGGTCCGCCTCGCCGTTGAGAAGTGCCGTGCCGCACACGGGGAGGCAGCTGACGCGCTGCTGGCCGGCTCGGCGGTCGCCTCCGACGCCTTCTTCCCCTTCGCCGACGGCCCCGAGCTGGCGATCGAGGCGGGCTCGACTGCGGTGATCGAGCCCGGCGGCTCCAAACGCGACGGCGAGGTGATCGCCGCCTGCGACGCCGACGGCGTCGCGATGGTCTTCACCAAGCACCGCCACTTCCGGCACTAGTCACTCGGTCCGACCGGACTTCCCGTTTTCCCATGCGGGCCGCTGGTCACACCAGCTCTTTTTGCCTCTGGCTCGCGCGACGCACGTGGTCGCGGACTTGCTCCGGTGTGTCGGCGGTAATCAGCAGCTCCTTGTCCTCGGGGGAAATCAACCCGTCGTCCTCGAGGTCGCTGTCGATCCAGTCCAGCAGCGGCTTCCAGTGATGAGAGTCGACGAGGATGGTCGGGAAGTGTTTGATCCGGCGGGTCTGGATCAGGGTCAGGCTCTCGAACATCTCGTCGAGAGTCCCGAAGCCGCCGGGCATGATCACGAAGGCGCGGGCGTAGCGGACGAACATCAGCTTGCGAGCGAAGAAATAGTGGAAGTGGAGGCTGCGGTTGACGTAGGGGTTGGTCTGCTGCTCCATCGGCAGCTCGATGTTGAGCCCGACCGAGAGGCCGCCGGCTTCGGCGGCGCCGCGGTTTGCCGCCTCCATCAAGCCCGGCCCGCCGCCGGTAATGACGGTGAAGCCATGGCCCGAGAGGCAGTGAGCGGTCTCGCGGCAGAGCTCGTACCAGCGGTGGCCCTCCCTCACCCGCGCGGAGCCGAAGATGGAGACGCCGTCGTCGATGTCGCGGAGGGCGTCGAAGCCGGCGTCGAGCTCGTCGTGGATGCGCTCGAGGCGGATGTCGTCCTGCTCATCGAGGTCACAGGGGGTGCGGAGCAGGAGCTCGTCGCGCTTCGCTCTGACTCTCCCGTCTGCACCGGCCAAAGTGCCCCCGGCGGGATTCGAACCCGCGCCGCGCGGCTTAAAAGGCCGCCGCTCTAACCAACTGAGCTACAGGGGCAGAAATCTAGATTTCGGCTCTAGCTAGCCGTTTCCTCGATTGCCTTGTCTACCACAGCCGACTCCTCGGATGGGCTATTCTCGGCTCCGCTGCCCATTGCTGCCCAATGGAGGGCTGCATCAAAGGCTTCGCGATGGGCACCAGAGAGTCGATCACGGCGTCTCACCGCTCTAGCGTAGACGCGAATGGGAAACGAAGGGTCCTTCCATCCGCCCTGCTCGGCGACGTAGACCGGGTCGTCGCCGCAGGCGAAGCGCAGCGAGGCGTAGGTGCGGCGCAGAGAGTGCGGCGATACCCGCTCGCTGATTGCCGCGATGCCGGCCTCGTCAAGTTCGACGTTGGCTTTCTTGATCGCCGACTTGAGTCGCCGACCGACGTTGTCGGGCGTCTGTCGGGTGCCGCGTCTGCCGACGAAGACTGGGTCGTCGGGGTCGGTGTGTGGGCTCGTCGCCGCAAGGGTCCAGAGGGCGGTGATGAGCCCAGAGGGCAGCTCGACCTCCCGCCGCCCAGCCGGCGTCTTCGACTCCTGCACGGTCAGCGCTCCGGTCGCCAGGTCGAGGTCACGCCAATCGAGGGCGCACAGCTCGCCCACACGCAAGCCCGCCCCGGCAAGGGTCGCAAGCACCGCACGATGGCCTTTGGGCGCGGCGTCGAGCAGCGCCAGTAGCTGCTCGGGTTCGACCCACGTTCTGCGCGGCACGATTTCCTTTACCCGTCGCCGCCCGCCCCTCGACGCCGCCGGGTTGCTCGGCAGGTACTCGTAATCAACGGCAAGGTCCAGAATCTGAGACAGCCGCTTGAGGCTCTTGTTGATCTGCGCGGGCGCGAGCTTCCCCTCGCGCACCTTCGCCATCTTGTAGTGATCAACCTCGGAGACGGTGATCTGCGACAGGCGATGTTCCTTGAAGAACGGCAGTAGGTGATAGCTCAGGGCCCATCGGTAGTCCTTGATCGTCCGAGGGCGTAGCTCCGGTCGCCTATCCTCCAGCCACTCGGACGCGAACTCGTGGAAAGTCGGCACTTCGACAGGAACATCGACGGGCTCCGGTTCGTACGGCTTCCATAACCCACGCTCCACATCGGCAAGGACGTGGCGCAACTCGGCCTCGGCTCGCTCGCGATCCCAGCCGTCCTCCGCCGTACCGAGAGCGACGTAGCGGCGCTTGCCGTAGGCGCGGAAGCGAATCGCCCAAGCGCGCCCATCCTTGGGCTCGATGACTTGTCCGGTTGCCTTGCGGGCCATGCAGCACTCCTTCCTTCGCGACGTCTAGCCCGAAGCAGACTAGGTGAGGGGCCGACTCCGGTCTCCTTTGATTGGCAACAACGGCACGCCGCCGACTCGCGTGTTCCGGCGTCTGCGGCGAGGCGAGCGGTCCTTTGGCGCCGGTTCCCCGCACTCGCTCTTTGGCGCATTCGCTCGATCGCGACCTCGGGATCGAAGCGAAGCCGTGGTTTGCTGCCGCTCCCTAGCCTGACCGCTCCGAGCTCGCTGGCGTGCGCGTAGACCCATTCGCGGTCCGTCCCCAACCTCCGTGCCAGCTCCGAAGCGTCGACAAGCTCGGGAGCGCTCCCGGCGTCCCGACGATCGAGCAATTCGGCGACCCGGAGGGCGATTGCCTCGACGACTTGGGGATCGAGCCTCAGGGGAGCGGGTGCCACCTCTACCTCACCATCCCCATCCCGCGCCCCATGTCGCGTCCACGGGTCGATGCGACCTCGCGCCCAAGGTCCCGCTGCACTTGGCGCAGCAATCGCAGTCGCGTCTCCTCCTGGTGGGCGCGCTCGTGGGCATCTCGCGACGGGGCGCCGAAAGCGTGGCGGCGGTCTGAGATCCCGTGCTCCTGGCGATGGCACTCGATCGCGTCCACCCCGCGCTCCCAACTGTGGCGCTTGGCCGGATCGGCGGGACGCTCCCCCAGCTCGGCCCTGATGTACTCGGGCGGGGCGATGCGGGCGGCGGTCAGGGTCAGCTCGCGGCGAGCAGCGAGGAGATGGTCGATCGATGCCGCCTCGCGGCGAGACGCGAGGTTCGCCGGCTCGATCCGTCGGGACTCGGCGAGCAGGTCAGTGGTGCAGTCGGGCTCTGAACCGGCCCGACACGGGCGGATCTCCAAGCGCGGCCCCGGCTATGCCCGCCACGTCCTGGTCGAGGCGGCCCTTCACGCCCGACGCTCGACCGGGCCGATGAAGGCGTTCGGCGAGCGGGTGGCGAAGCGCCGCGGCCAGAACGTCGCCACGGTGGCCGTCGCCCGCAAGCTGATCGTGATCGCCTGGAACATGCTCAGCCGCGGCGAGGATTACGCCTTCGCCCGGCCGACGCTGGTGGCCCAGAAGATCCGCCAGGCCGAGCTGGCAGGCGGCGCGCCGCGGCGGAAGGGAAGCGGCAGCAGAAAAGGCTCTGCGGTCTCCGCGACCCAGCGCAAGGAGCTTGAGAAGCAGCTCGCCGCTCAA
>DATAIY010000374.1:0-4234 GCA_036262475.1 Solirubrobacterales bacterium | reverse complement strand
AAGGTGATCAGCACCATCGACAGCCCGAGCACTCCCAGCGCGTCGAGGGCGACGGGCGCCAGGGACCCGGTCCTCGCCCTGAGCTTCTCGGGATGCCAGAAGAAGGCGAGCGCGACGCCGATCAGGAGCGGGGTCGCCCGGGTGTCCGTCCCGTAGAAGACGCGGTTCGGGTTCACCGGGTCGAAGAGGATCGCCATCAGCAGGCTCGAGGCGATCGCGCCCGCAACCACGCCGATCACGACGCGCCGGTGACCGAACCGCGTCATGAAGAACGCGAAGGCGATGGGCCAGAGCAGGTAGAACTGCTCCTCGACCGCGAGCGACCAGAGGTGGCGGAACAGGGAGGGCCGGGCGAACTGCTCGAAGTAGGACTGGTGGCTCAGGATCAGATCCCAGTTGGTCACGTAGGCCATCGAGGCCAGGGCCTGGCCGCGGAGCGTGGAGATCTGCCCGAGGTCGAAGAACGCGCCGGCGATCATCACCACCCCGATCAGCACCCCGACCGCCGGCAGCAGTCGCCGCGCGCGCCGCAGCCAGAACGCGACGAGATCGACCCGCCCCTCCTTGCGGAACTCGCTGAGCAGCAGCGAGGTGATCAGGTAGCCGCTGATGACGAAGAAGACGTCGACCCCGAGGAACCCGCCCGGCATCCAACTGACGTGCGCGTGGTAGAAGAAGACGGCCAGCACCGCCAGCGCCCGGAGTGCATCGATTCCAGGGAGATATGGAAAGCGGCTGTCGAGCGGCCTGCTGATGGGATGCATAATGGCGGGCCTATGTCGACGACGACCGTCGAGCGACCACGCGATGCAGGACCCGGTTCAGGCCTGGGCGGAAACTGGCGCGTGATCGTTCGCAACGACAACCACAACACCTTCGAGCATGTCGCCCAGACGCTGGCGCGGATCCTTCCTGGCGTCAGCCTCGATCAGGGCCACCAGATCGCCGATCGCATCCACCACAGCGGCCAGGCGATCGTCTGGTCCGGGCCGCGCGAGCCTGCCGAGCACTACTGGGCCCAGCTCGACGCGGCCGGGCTGACGATGGCGCCGCTGGAGCGGGGGTGATGGTTCCGCGCAGGGTCTTGGGTGCCGCCTTCGCGCTGGCGCTGCTTTCGACGCTGCCCGCGGGCGTCGGTGGCGCCAGCGCGGCGAACCTTCCGACCGGCTTCCAGGACGATGTCGCCTTCGAAGGGCTGAACGAACCGACCAACTTCAAATCGCCCCGGACGGGCGCACCTTTGTCGCCCTCAAGAACGGCGAGATCAAGGTGTTCCAGAAAGGCGCCGCCGCCAACGCGACGCCGGAAACCTTCGTAGACCTGCGCAAGCAGGTCTACGACAATGGCGACCACGGACTGCTCGGGCTTGCCCTGGACCCGAAATTCGACGAAGGCCGTCCCTACATCTACGCGCTCTATGCCTTCAACCACATACTGGGTAAACCGTTGAGCGAAGTCCCGCGCTGGCAGCCTTCCAGCAAGGAATACGAAGGGGACCCGTGCGCGGAAGAAAACCGCTGCGTGGTCAGCGGCCGACTCGTCCGCCTCACCGCTGAAGGCAACCACGCCGCGCCGACCGCCGCCGAACCGGTAGAGGACGTGCTGATCGAAGACTGGTGCCAGCAGTCCTCGACCCACTCGATCGGCGACCTGCAGTTCGGGCCCGAAGGCGCGCTCTTCGTCAGTGGCGGCGAGGGAGCGATCTTCACGGCTTCCGACTACGGCCAGTTCGAGCTCGGCGATTTCCGGCTCGGCCTTTTACGAAGGCTCCGGGTATCCGACCGAATACGACAACGCCCTCTTCTTCGCCGACGCGGTTCGCGGGTGCATCTACGTCATGTACGCCGAGGCTGACGGCGAACCCGACCCGTCCACCGTTGCAACCTTCGTTTCGGAATCGGGCGTCTACCCGGGAGTCGACCTCGAGCAGGGCCCGAACGGGGAAATCCTCTACGACAGCCTGTACGCAGGGACCATCAATCGCATCTCCTTCGACCCGGGTGCGCCCACGGCCCGCCTGACCGCCGACAAAGAATGGGGCACGGCACCGTTGACCGTTCATTTCGACGCCGGCAAATCTACCGGGCTCGAAACCGACACCCTGGCTTACGAATGGGACCTCAATGGCGACGGCAAATTCAACGACGGCACCGACCCGACGCAGACCCGCACCTACGCCGCCGCCACCAATGTCACCGTCGCGGTCAGGGTCAAAGACGAAGCGACCGGGAAAAGCTCGGTCGCGAAACTTACGATCTACCCCGGCGACACTCCACCGATAATCGATCTCACCCAACCCGCGCCGACCCTCACCTGGGGCGTGGGCCAGCCGATCCACTTTGCCGGTTCGACGAAAGAAAACGGGGGCGCAGCCGTCGAAGCCAAGAACCTCTATTGGAAAGCGCGCCTACTGCATTGCCCATTCGGCCTGAACATGTGCCACGAACACCCCCTGCAGGTCTTTTGCGGGGGGGCGAATCCGGTGAATTCCCGGCGCCCGATCACGACTATCCGTCCTATCTGAACATCCTGCTCACGGCGACCGACAAACGCGGCTTGAGCAGCGAACAGGCGGTGAAAATCGCCGCTCGACCGGTCTCGCTTCAGCTCCGCTCCTCGCCTCCGGGGATCAGCCTCGTCGCCGGAACGAGGACGGAAACGGCCCCGTTCGAGTTGCTCGCGATCGAAAACTCCCCGACCACGATCGCCGCCCCGAGCACAGCGACGGTCAGCGGCGTCACGTACACCTTCCAGCGCTGGTCCGACGGAGGCGCGCGCGTGCATACGGTGCCGGCAACCGGCCCGGCGGAATATACGGCGCTCCGCTCTACAGCGGCCCTGCGCTGCCACCGGCGTCGCCTTCGAGGCCCACCTACAACCCGCCGCAGCTGCACAAGTACCCGCCGAAGAAGACCCGCCAGCGCAGCGCCCGCTTCGTCTTCGGCGCCGCCAGCGGCCCGCGCTTCCGTTGCAAGATCGACGGCAAGGCATATGCCTCATGCAAGTCCCCGCGTCTCTACCAGCACCTGAAGCCGGGCAGCCACGCCTTCCGCGTCCAGGCCCTGAGCGCCGGGGGGTGCCGGTGACCAAGCTGACGAAGTTCAGCTGGCGGATGCTGCCGCCGAAGCCGCGCGGCTAGGGAAGGGCGCCGCTACTCGGCGACGATCAGGGTGTGCCAGGAGGGGAGCAGCGGCAGGTCGTAGAGGTCGATGATGCTCTCCCGAGCGCTCTCGATCTCCGCCGAGAACCAGTAGCGTTCGAAGTCGGAGTGGCGCTCCCAGACTGACGTCTGCTGGAAGGCCAGCGGGTCGTCGATCGATCGGGTCAGGGACCAGCTCTTGGCGCCGAACGCGGGCATCTTCCCCGCGGCCGGTTCCCAGAGGTCGAGCCAGCGGTCCGCTCGCAGCGGGGAGATGTGCCAGTCGAGCCTGCAAACCTCCGCCATCAGTTACCCCTCTTCGGTCGCGCTTGCCAAACCTGGGTCATGCTCCGACCTCCGCGCGGATCGCGCCGGGGCCGTCCTCGTAGCGGCCCTCGTCCTCCTCGGCGCCGACGAGGATCGAGATCTTGCCGAGGTGCTTGTTTTCGTGCAGCAGCTGGTGGGCGTCGGGGACGCCGTCGAAGCCCATCGTCCGCCAGAGGACGGGGCGGACCTTGCCCTCGGCGACCAGCTGGTTCGCCCGCATGCACTCGTAGGCGTTGGCGAAGTGCGAGCCGATGATCTGCTTCTGGCGCATCCACAGGTAGCGGACGTCGAAGTCGAGCTGGAAACCCGAGGTGGCGCCGCAGATGACGACTTTGCCGAACGGCTTGACGACGAAGACCGAGGTCGGGAAGGTCGCCTGGCCGACGTGCTCGAAGACGATGTCGGGGGCGTCGCCGAGCAGCTCTTTGACCCGCTTGGCGAAGCCACGCGAGGCCTTGAAGCGCTCCTTGTCGGCTGCTGGGTCGGCGAGGTTCTCCGGGGTCCGCATCATCTCGCTGAACTCGCCGCGGTTGATGTAGTCGACGGCGCCCAGCCGCTTCACCAGCTCGCCCTTCTCGTCGGAGGAGACGACGCCGATCGCGTTGGCGCCCGCGGCCTTGCAGAGCTGTACGGCGAAGACGCCGAGGCCGCCGGCTGCGCCCCAGATCAGCACCTTGTGGCCGGGCTGGAGCTTGCACTGGTCGATCAGCATCCGGTAGGCGGTGAAGTAGGTGAGGCCGTAGGAGGAGGCCTCGGCCCATGTCAGGT
>DATAIY010000373.1:0-3218 GCA_036262475.1 Solirubrobacterales bacterium | reverse complement strand
AGGGACGCAACGGCAAGTTTCCGATTGCCGAGCGAGCGAGGCTATTTCTCGCTGGCGAGGGCCCCACGGTCCCGGTCCGTGGCCAGCGCGGCATCATCCGAACCCTCCCAATCGACTGACCAGCGGCCACCGTAGCGCCCTGCCAGCACGTCGGCGAAGGCGCGGGCGAACTGATCGCGGGCCAGTTGGTGAACCTGCGAGGAGGCAGCCGGCCGATGTGCGGACTCTCGCGGGGTGCGAGCGCCAGAAGTCTTGCTGCCGTTCTCCCGCTGGCGTCTGCAACTTCTTAGCGAGACCCGCTTCAGCCTTCGGGGGTCCTTCGCCAGAACCGTGATTGATTTCTCCACGGTCTCAAGACGCTGTCGGAGCGAGTTTCGGCCCCCTTGCCGCCCATCGCGACACTTCCCTGACCGGTCTGGGCACCGGCGGCGGTCCCGAAACCCGAGCCACAGGCGAACGGGTGCTCCTAGCCTCAGCCGGGGGTTGAGAGGACCGAGGCCGGTGCAACGCTGATCGTGGTGGAGGCATCGAGACGTCCCATCAGCGGTCGCTCAGCCGATAACGGTGAAGATTGCCGCGGAAGAGGTTGCCTGGAAGCTGGGCAAGTGGCCCTCTCGGGCGTATCGATGTCGGCAGCGCGAGCAGCCGATGATCAAGCCGGTGGCTCCCCGCCCCGATGGTCAGGTGCCGTTCAGGATCTGGCGGATGAAGTCGGCCTTGGCGTCGGTGTAGGCCTCGCGGTCAAGCTCGAAGCGATCGGCGAGACGGTACTTCAAGTCGGCGTATTCCCTGGCCGCTTCGGAATCCGCGCGCAGCTGATCGCGGAAGACCAGCTCGTCACGGAAGCGCGGCGAGTCCTTGGGGACGAGATGCAGGTGGTGGGTGCGACGGCTCGGGTGAGGCTTGCAGAACCAGTGCATCTCATTGGGCAGGTATGGCGCGTAGAGGTAGCGCAACTTGGCCAGAGGCTCGAAGCAGGCCCGAGAGGTCTCAAGGTCCTCGACGCCGACGAGGACATCGATGATCGGCTTGGCGTCGAGGCCCGGCACCGCGGTGCTGCCGACGTGGTGGATGCCGCCTGTGATCCAGGGCCCGATCGCAGCGGCCAATGCGGCTCGCTCCTGCTCGAAGCGGTCGGGCCAAGCCGGGTCATAGGGGACGATGCGGATCGGCTCATCGGTTGGCTGTGTCATTCGACCAGCAACCGCTACGCGGGCAGCAGCTGCAGAGCGTCCCGGCGGGCCGGGTGGACGGCCGAGAAGTGGCGGTGGTCGAGGGTGAGGACGAGCGGCGCGTCGAGGCGCTCAGCGAGGGCGATCACCGAGGCGTCGACGCCGCCGAGCGGGAAGTCGGCGTAGCGCTCGACCAGCTCGGCGATGCGGGCGTAGTCCTCGGGAATGAGCGACTCGACGTCCTGGCTGCGAAGCGCCCGCCAGAAGGAAGCATCAGCCGCGGGCCCGAGGCGTTTGGCAATCAGCTGAGCAGCCTCGATGGCAACCGGTCACGGAATGACGAAGCGTAGGTCGCGGCGGCCGAAGACCGCGAGCGAAGCTTGGTGAGCGGGATCGCGCTGGTCAGCCGCCGCGAACAGCGGGCCGGTATCAACGACCGCGATTGCCGTCGAATGCATCCAGCTCAGCTTCCTCGATGATCTCGTCAAGCATCTCCTCGGCTTCGGCGGCGGTGCGACCATCGGTGCTGCGGCCGATCGCCGCAAAGGGAATCTCCCGCCGACCGACCTCGGCCAGACCGAAGTGATCGCTGAGCACCTCACGAGCTACGGAGGAGACCGAGGTGTGGCGACGGCGGGCCTCTCGCTTCAAGGCGTAAGTCACCTCGTCGGGAAGACTGAGGGTGGTGCGGTTCATACGTGCATAAGTTAGTCGGTCAGAGGGCGTTGGCAAGAGGTCGATCGGGGCGGGGATCGGCTCGTGTCGGCTGGCTCATTTGGCCGCGTCCAGCCTGAGGACGAGCGCCAGGGCGTGCTCGACCTCGGCCAGGGTCTCGGGACTGATCTCGCCGAGGCGGCGCAGCAGCCGGCGGCGAGCAACGGCGTGAACGGCCCGGGAGATCGCGGCGCTCGGGGCGTCAACGCCCCTCGGCGGCTGAGACCGCCGAGCGCAGCTTGGATGGGGCGCGCGAGCTGGAGAGCGGCACGACGACCACCAGCTCCTCGTCGCTGCCGGTGAGCAGCTCGTCGACGGAGATGACGATCGTGGGGCGGTTCTTGCCCGGCTCGCCCTTGCGGGCAGCGCCGAGCGAGACGAGCCAGATCTGACCGCGACGCGGTTGCTCAGCCGAAGCCATCGCCAACGACCGCCTCCCACTCGCGCTCCTCGGCGGCGACGCCATCGCTGGCGGCGTCGGCGCGGGTCGCCTCGCGCTCGGAGCGCAGGACGTCGGCGCGCTCGGCGCGGCGGGCGAACTCGGTCAGCGGCGAGGAGAGTGAGACGCCGTCTTTGACGAATATCGCCTACCGCGGCTCTGGACGAAACTGTGGGCGCTAGGTAAAGACACTGCGCCGTGCCGCCTTTCTTAGCTCTGTGGAGCCGTTTGCGGTTACGGCGGCCCCGGGATCGCACGGATCACCAGCTTCGGCCAGTGATATTCGCGCTTGAGACGTTCCAGCTGAGCGCGGGGCGCGGGGTTGGCGAAATAGATCACCGCGTCATAGCGAGCCATGTGGGTCTCGATGATCTCGCGTTCGCGCCCCTCCTCGTGGGGGACGCCGTGCTTGACCACGATCGCGTGGCGCTCGCGGCCGATCTCGACCACGGCGTTGGGCCGCCTACCCCTCTTGCCCTGCTCCCGGACCACGCTGCGCCCGCAGACCCAGCCCGCCCCGGGGGCGCGCCGCGCGATCTGAAGGCGGACCTCGTTCACAGCGCGCATCCGTGCGATCGCGCCGACCCTCGGCGAGCGCGCTGGGAACCCCGTGCCCGAGAGCCGGCTGCCCCGAGCCGTCAGCCAGAGCCAGTGCGGCTCGGCGCTCAGGATGCGGCCGTAGTCGGCATAGCCCGCCTTGGTCAGGTGTCTGGCCACCCTGGCTGCCTGCACCTCCCCGCAGACGATGAACCGCGCCAGCTGATCGAAGGGGATCGCTGCCTGTTCGGCGATCAGGCGCAATAGCTCGTGCTCCCAGGGCTCGGGCGGCCCCAGCGGCGGGCCTGGGCGGGCGCCTTGTCCGCCGCTGGGGCCGCCCGAGCCCTGGGAGCACG
>DATAIY010000372.1:0-6199 GCA_036262475.1 Solirubrobacterales bacterium | reverse complement strand
AGCCGCCTGGAGCCTCCCGAGCCGCCCAACCGCTACGAGCGCAAGCGGGCTGGAGAGCTGATCCACATCGACGTCAAGAAGCTGGGGCGGATCGGCAAGGGCGCCGGGCATCGCGCCACCGGCAACCGCGGCCCGGGGCAGTGACGCCGTCGCGCAGATGATGCTGCTGGTCGATCGCGAGAGCAATCGTGGAGCGAACCTGGTCCTCTGCGAGACAGAGGACGACCTGCGGCGGGTCGATGCTGCGCTGAACGAAATGACGCCGGCCGGCGGGCCCGGCGCCCGAACCTCGGTGGAGATGTACGAGGTGGCGCTCGACGAGAAACCCGGAACCTAGCGCCGCACGAATGCCGACGGCTCGATAGTCGTCTTTGCGTGTAGGGCTGCGGCGGGATCATGCGCAGCGGGGCTTGCACGTCGCCGAAGGAGTCGCCCGGGCTTGCGGAATCGCCCAGATGCGAGCGCACGAGTCCCCGTCCGCCGCGTGCCCGCTTGGGACGAGGCCCGAGCGCCTCGGCTGAGGGCAGCCAGACGCTTGCTTACTCGACGCGTTGCGGAAGTTTCGGGGTCGAAGCGCCTCAAACCCGGGCCTCGTCCCAAGCGGGTGTAGGACGGCCAGATGCGAGACCCTCGGATTCCGAGCTGTTCGACAGCACCCATCCGATAAGCCAGGGTGCGTCGTCTCCTATTTGGCAGAGGCAAGGCGCGGGAAGAACTGTCCCATGACGCTCCTCAAGAACGGGATGATCTGCTCCGCTGACGGAGGCGATGTTGGGTCGGTCAACTCAGGTGGGATCGTGATGCCAGCTTGCTTTGCGTGCTCCACCATTCCGCCGCCCATCGCTTGGCCGAGGGTGGTCAAGGCCTTGTCCATCTGCATCATGTCCATATGGAATGCGGGCACCGGCAGCGGCTTTACGTCAGGCCAGCTGGCAGGGTCGCGTGGGCTCTCGCGCGAGAGCAGGTGGTCGAATGGGGCGGCGGCGGCGTCGCGGGCGGTGAAGGGGTCGCCGAGGTCCCAGACCCTGCGCAGCGTGGCGATCATCGACGTGTGCCGGTGCTCGTCGTTGATCACGGTGCCCTCGTCCATCCAGGGGGAGACGATGATGGCCGGCACCCGGTAGCCGGAGCGGTCAAACTTGAAGTCCATCTGCCCCGCGGGTGCGCCCGGGTCCGGTGGAGGCACGGGCCCGGGGGGAACGTGGTCGTAGGTGCCGCCGGGCTCGTCCCATCCAATGAAGAACGTCGTGTTGTAGGCATTGGAGCCCTCCGGGGAAGCGGCCGACCTGATCGCCTCGTAGATGCGGGCCAGGAACGCCTCGCCGCCCAGGATCGATGACGGCGGATCGACGGGGAGTTCGACACCCGCGCCGAGCGCTCGGCTGACGGCTGGGTGGTAGTCGCTGTGTCCCATGAGCAGGTTGGGCTCGATCATGCTGAAGTCGGGCAGGGTGCCGTTGGTGACGTCATCCTCGAACTCGGAGAACGGCACGAAGTTCGTCGCCAGGCGGTCCTTCAACCGCGGCATGTGGATCAGGGCAGCGGCCGAAAACGACATCGGCTCCTGCACGTACACCTTCCAGGTGCGCCCGTGGGCCTCGAGGCGCTCGAACAGCGTTTCGGCCGTGTTGAGGTTGGTGAAGTTCGACGCGGGCTCGTTGATAACGAAGCCGGACGAGGTTGCGGCAGTCCAGAACGAACGGTTCATCAGCGTTTGCGAGGGGACCTCGCAGAACCAGTGGTCGAACACACCGAAGCCCCTCGCGATCCCGTTGAGCACCGGCACCTGCTCCGGCGTGTAGCCGGTCATGATCTGCGCATACTCCTCGTAGGTCGGCTGATGGCCCATCTCCGCGGTGAAGGTGCTGATGTAGTCGGTGACGAAGCCGTCCATGGTCGGCACGGCGCCTGGCTCGGGCGCGTTCCACGGCGCGGTGACCTGCTCGCCGATCTTGAAGCGGTTGTGCTCGTCGAGGACGTTGAACAGCTGCGTGTTGGTGTGGAAGTACTCCTCACCCGAGTCCGGGTTCGGAGCGTCCATGTCCGTTCCGACCGTGTAGGGGACAGTCTTGCGCTCGGCGCCGTGTTCGGCCCACTCCGGGATCGGGTTGCTCAGATCCTTGCCGATCACGCCCTCGAAGGTCTTGCCATCCTCGGGCCCATACAGGTGGCCCAGAAGATTGTCGGTGGACCTGTTCTCGAAGATGACGAGAACGACATGGTCCATCGCGTGCGAACGATCATGGCTCATCGGGCATCTCCTTTGGCCGGGCGGTTGGTGAGCGGAGTGAGACTAGCGTGGTCAGCCAGCTCGCTCGCATGCGTGTTGGAACGTGCCTGCTTTCCTGGCCAAGCAGGCGTCTAGACGCAGGCCAAGCGCGTGGCTGCTCTGGACGAAAAGCAGCAGTGACCGGCAGGGGCCATTTCGGCCCCCTCTATCTCCCTATCCCTTGGGGGGTTTGGGGGGAGTAAGGGAGCGACCTAAGTCGGACAGGTCTGCGGGCCTCCGCCACAGAGTTGACCGCGCCGGCGGCCGCTTCAAGGCTGTCCGAGCATTGCTGCTCGCTGGTTCGGCTCGGCAAGCGGGTGCGCCATCCGCGGCATTGGGGTGCGTCGCGGGCAGTCTGAACCTTCCCGATTGGGATGAGTCGCGACATCGCTGCCGCTCATGCCGGCGCGGCTCCGGCGTGACGAAGCCGGTCGAGGCCGTCGAGGATGAGATCGAGCCCCCACGCGAACTCGACGGCGTTGTCGTACCCGGACTCGGGGAGCTTCGTAGCGATCTCGACGAGGTACGGGTAGTTCTCAAGCGCGCCGATCGTCTCCGCCCTCCTCTGCGCGGCTTCTCCGGCACTGTCGGGAGTCTCGAACCCTGTATCCCTTTCCTGCAGGGCGAAGCCATAGATATAGGCGTCCTGGACCGAATAGGCGTGGATCGCCATCTTGAATGAGAAGCCCGCCTTCCGCAGGCAGCCCATCACCGCGTTGTGGTTTCGCAGGTTCGCCGGCCCCGGATGCCGCGACTCCATCATCCCTATCGCCCAGCTGTGGCGCTTCAGCGCCTCGCGCGTCGAGATCGCCCGGTGCCGCATGGCGGACCTCCAGTCGAGGTCCCCAGAAGGGAGCTCGATCTCGCTGAAGACGATGTCGACCATGCCATCGAGGAGCTCCTCCTTGTTCGCGACGTGCTTGTAGAGCGCCATCGGCACGACGCCGAGCTGCTGTGCGAGCCCGCGCATGCTGAACGCTTCGAGCCCGGCCTCGTCGGCGAGGGCGACGGCGACCCGCAGCACACGAGCGCTGCTCAGCGGTTTCCGGGTCGCGATCTTCTGTTTTGTCATTGGCCTTGACAAGTGTACACCGTACACCTATAGTTCCACAGACGAGTGTACGCCGTACACCTCACAGAAAGGCATCTCATGAACCCCGACGCGCCGTATCCCGTCCAGTACTCGGTCGACTACCCGGACCGGCCGCTCAACCGCCTGACCACTTTCTTTCGCCTGTTCATGGTCATCCCGATCGCGATCGTGCTCGCCCTCATCGAGGGCGGCGGCTACGCCTACGGTGGCGGGAGGGCCGCCGGGGCTGTCGGCGCTGCCGGCCTGGTCGTGCTGCCCACGCTGCTGTTGATCCTGTTCCGGAAAAAGTACCCGCGCTGGTGGTTTGACTGGAACCTCGAGCTGATGCGGTTTTCCGCCCGGGTCGGCGTCTACCTGGCACTGATGGAGGACCGCTATCCCTCTACGGACGAGCATCAGGCGGTGCATCTCGAGTTTCCCTATCCGGACGCGCGCAACGACCTCAACCGCTGGCTGCCGCTGGTCAAGTGGTTGTTGGCCATCCCGCACTACGTGGTGCTGTTCTTCCTCTACATCGCCGCGTTCTTCGTCGTGATTGCCGCCTGGTTCGTGATCCTGTTCACCGGTCGCTTCCCGCGCGGGATGTTCGACTTCCTCGTCGGCGTCGGCCGCTGGACCAACCGGGTGATCGCGTACGCCCACGTGCTGGTGACCGATCGCTACCCGCCGTTCCGCCTCGCCCCGTAGGTTCCGCGGGCGGGTGCGGGGAGGCGACGGCCGTGATCAGGCCCAAATGGGGTCTGATCACGGCTCTCGCAATGCGCAAACAAGCAATGTACCCGCCGCCTTATCCGCGCGCATCTGGACGATGCTCGGGCGTCTCGCGGGTTGACCCTCGACTTCTGCGCGGAGGGGGACGGGAGAGCGAAGGTCAGGATCCTGGGAGTTGGACGCCCTGGAACGTGAGGACCTCGGCGAGCCTGTCGAAGTGCGCGTCGCGGTGGAGCACCGCAATACCGCCGTGCTCGGCCGCGGCGGCGGCGATCAGCGCGTCGGTAGGCGGCACGCGGTGGTACCCGTCGCTGTGTTCGGCCAACTCGCCGATCGCCTGCATCGCGGCGTCGGTCACAGAGCGATCGTTGCGGATGATCCGCAGCGCGTCGAGCTCGGTCTCGAGCGCGACGTACTCAGAGGTGCTGCGCGCGGAGTAGAGGATCTCCATCCGCACAATCGGCGTGATCCACAGTCGGTCGTCGATGACCGCTGCTTGAAGGAGGGCGCCGAGCTCGCTGGGGAGCGACGCGACCCGCCACCATGCCGAGGTGTCGGCGATGAACGGGGCGTCGCTGCGCAGCAGCTCGACGGCGTCCACCGCGGCGGCTACCGCTCGGCGCCGGTCAGCTTCTCGATGTGTTTGAGCGTGTCGCGATCAAACCCGTCTGGCCTGCGCAGCCGCTCGGCGAGCAGCCGCAGCCGCTCGGCGCGCTGCTCATCGCTCAGTGCCGGCTTCTCGGCGGTGGGGGTGGTGCTCAGGACCGAATGCTTCACAGTGACCTCAGGGTAGCGCCCCAGCGCGACAGGAGCGAGATCTTTGACGAATAACACCCCTGGTTTGCGGGTCGGGACTGGTAGAGCAGCAGTCCCTGTTCGCTTTGCGATTCCGAGGAGGATCCCATGACTGAATCCACTGTCCTCGACTCCGCCGGGAGGCGCCGCTCGCCGGCGACGATGCCCGGCTACCACGCCGGACGATCGCCCCGCAACAAGGGGATGCGCTATCCGGCCGACCCGCCGACGGTCGAGGAGATCGTCGCCGTGATGCGCCAGGTTGGAGGTGGTCGCCACGGCGCTCGCCTGCGTGCCGTGATCGTCGTCCTCTGGCGTGGCGGGCTTCGCATCCAGGAGGCGCTCACGCTCAGCGAGCGTGATCTCGACCCGCACCGTGGCTCGATCCTCGTCCGCCGCGGCAAGGGCGGTCGCCGGCGGGAGGTCGGCATGGACGAGTGGGGCTTCGAGCAGCTCCGCCCCTGGATGGCAGAGCGTGAGCTACTGCCGGTCGGCCCGCTGCTCTGCGTGATCGACGGACCGACTCGCGGGCGGCCCTGGTCTGCCGCCGGGGTCCGGGTCGGGTTCCGCAGCCTCGCCGCCCGAGCGGGGGTGAGGCGCCGGTTCGCGCCCCACCAGCTCCGTCACGCGCATGCGCTTGAGCTGGCCCGGGAGGGCGTGCCGCTCAACATCATCCAGCGACAGCTGGGCCATGCCAACCTCGGCACGACCAGCATCTACCTGCAGGGCATCGACACCGAGGAGATCATCGCGGCCGTTCATACGAGGCGAGCGCCGATGATGCCGGCCAGTGCTGGCCTGCGTCTCTAACCACCAACGCGGTGACGACAGCGGGAGCGCCCGGATGGCGCTCCCGCTTCGTCTTGCGAGAGCAGACGACCGCGGAGCGTTGCGGAAACTGCCGCGGCTCGTCCAATGCAGGAGCGCGGGCGCGGTGGTTGACGCGCTTGCAACCACGCGGAAGCAACAGCCCTCGCGAAAGGGATCTTTGGGGTCGAGCGATGAGGTCGGCGTCGACGCCTCCGAGCGCCGAGCCCAGCCGGAACCTCGGGTCGAGCAGTTGGGGCGATTGACTTGGTCGAACCGGCGGGGAATGCTGCCGTTATCAGTGCCACCGCCGCAACGAAGGGGCCGACCTCGGCTTCCTCCCCGTGGGCGCCTCTGCGAATCGGCGTCTTCCGAGCTCTCTGGCTCGCGACGCTGGTTGACCTCACCGGAAACTGGTTCCAAACGGTCGGCGCGCAGTGGCTGCTCATCGACAAGGCGCATGCCTCGATCCTCGTGGCGCTGGTTCAGACCGCCACGACGCTGCCGTTCGTGCTGTTCGGGCT
>DATAIY010000371.1:0-4157 GCA_036262475.1 Solirubrobacterales bacterium | reverse complement strand
AGACAGCGACCGATCACGCCGGGACGGCCGCGATCGCGCTGGCGCTCGGCCTGGTGGCGATCCCCGTCGTCGCCCCGTACGTGCTCAGAAGGCAGGCTTCGGCGGCCGGGACGCTGGCCGTCATCAGCGCCGGTTTCGGCTATGCCTGGACGGCGATCGCCAGCAAGCTGCTGACCGACGAGCTGGCTGCGGGGGCTCTGCTGGTGGCGGTCGCCTGGCTGGCGACCGCGGCGGCCTCCGAGGGTCTGGCGCTGCTGAGCGAGATGAGCGCCCTGCAGCGGCGGCCGGCCACCCAGGTGGCGCCGGCGATGTTCGCGGTCCAGGTCATGGTCCCGGTCGTGCTGGCGCCGCTGATCTTCATGGAGAAGTGGTCGACGACGCCCCTTGGCGGCGCCGCCCTGGTCGCCTTCATGGCGGTCGCGCTCGCCGGCACCGTCCTCCTGGCCGGCTCCAAGGCGGTCGCCGCCGTCATCGAGAGCGCCCACGCGAACGATTGATCCTTCGCGGTTCCGACTTTGACCACGCTGCTGCGTGGTCAAAGTTCGCAGCGCTTAAGCTTCCAGTCCGGAATCGCTGCTAGCCTTGCGACCGCCTTCAGCATCAGTGATCTCTAAATCGTCCTGCTAAGGCACTTCACCCCAGTCACACCCACCAAGGAGCCATCGTAGGGCCCGTAGAGACAACCCGGCCCGACGCGACCAAGTTCGCGATCGGGTTCGACCACCGCGACCGTGCCAGGCTTTTCGAGCTCTGGACCGAGGTGCTCGACTCCGAGCAGTGGTCGGAGGGCGCGAAGCTCGCGGCCTTCGAGGAGCGCTGGTCGGAGTGCAACGGGCTGCCCAGTCTCGGCCTTTCGAGCTGGGCCGGGGGCGCCCTGGCCGCTCTGGAGTACGCCGGGGTCAAGGGCGAGACCGTCCTCTGCCCCTCCAACACCTTCATGGCGACGCCGCTGGCGGCGATCGGCGCCGGCGCCGAGGTCGAGTTCGTCGACTGCAACCGGACCGACCTCTGCATGTCCTTCGAGGACTTCGAGGCCAAGGCCGAGCGCCTGAATCCTCGCGCCGCGATCCTGGTCCACATCGGCGGCCACATCGCCTTCGACTCCGAGCGGATCGCCGCCTACTGCCGTGAGAACGGGATCTTCCTGCTCGAGGACTGCGCCCACGCCCACGGCGCCGACTGGAACGGCGGCAGGCCGGGCGGCTTCGGCGACGCCGGCGTCTACTCGCTCTACGCGACCAAGACGATCTCGACCGGTGAGGGCGGCGTCCTCGTCTCCGGCAACGAGGAGCTGATCGAGTTCGCCTCCAAGTTCCGCAACTACGGCAAGTTCGAGCACGAGGTCGATGGCCTCAACTTCAGGATGAGCGAGTTCACCGCCGCCCTCGCGCTAGTCCAGGTGGAGCGGATGGAGGAGATCGTCGCCTGGAAGAACGAGTACGCCCGCGAGCACCTCGACCCAGTCCACCCGGCGCGGCTCGAGCTGCCCGAGGGGATGACCTCAGGTTTCTACAAGTACATCGTTTTCGAGCAGATTGAGAAGTCCACCGGTCGCGTCTACGACCAGCCCTGCCACCGGATCATGGGCCGCTCCGACGACCTGCCGAACACCGACTGGGTGGCCGAGAACCACTGGTGCGTGCCGCTCTACTACCGCCCCGAGAGCCGTGAGGCGGCACTAGGCAAGGAGGCTTCATGAGGGTCCTGGTAACCGGAGGGGGGGGCTTCATCGGCTCCCACGTGGTCGACCGCCTGCTCGATCGCGGCATCACGCCGCGGATCTTCGACCTCAGCGCGTCGCCCTACCACTCGCCGCTCGAGGTCGAGACCTTCACCGGCAGTATCACCGACGCCGCAAACCTTGACCTGGCGATGCGCGACTGCGACGCCGTGATCCACCTGGCGGCGGTCGCCGACGTCTCCCACGTGCTCGCCGACCCGGTTCTGGCCGAGGAGGTCAACACCCGCGGTACCCTCAACGTGCTGGAGGCCGCCTGTGGCGCCAAAGTCGGCCGCGTCGTCTACGGCTCGACCACCTGGGTCTACAGCGACTGCGTCGAGCAGGACGTCAGCGAGGAGACCCTGATCCCGGCGCCGCGCCACCTCTACACCGCGACCAAGCTCGCCGGCGAGACCTACTGCGCCGGCTACGCCGAGCTCTATGACCTCGAGAGCACGGTCCTGCGCTTCGGCATACCCTACGGCCCGCGCGCCCGCGCCGCCGGGGTCGTCGCCAAGTTCACCGATCTCGCCTTCGAAGGCAAGGCCCTGACGATCGCCGGCGACGGCAGCCAGAGCCGCAGCTTCATCTACGTCGAGGACCTCGCCGACGGCATCGTTGCCGCGCTTGCGCCCGAGGCCGCGAACCGCACCTACAACCTCTCCGGCGACGAGGTCGTGACGATCCTCGAGATCGCCGAGACGGTCCAGGAGAACACCGACGGCTGCGAGATCGTCCACACGCCGCCGCGGCCCGGCGACTTCCCCGGCAAGGTGATCTCCAACGCCCGCGCCCTCGACGAGATCGGCTGGAAAGCCGAAACCAGCTTCCGCGAAGGGGTCAAGAAGTACGTCGAATGGGTGCGCAGCAGCACCCGCGCGCCGGATCCGATCCCGGGCAAACGGCCCTCGCTGAACGGCAACGACCACGCCACGGGGGCACTGCTCTCAGGGGCCGCTCGCACCGAGGAGCATCCGCCGCGGGTGCTGGTTCTGACCGCCGATATCGGCGAGGGGCATGATCTGCCGGCGCGGATCATCAAGGCCGATCTGGAAGAGGAGGTTCCCACCGCCGAGGTCGAGATCGAGAACGGCCTCGACGCGATGGGGAAGATCTGCGCTTCGGTCCTGCGCACCGGCTCCAAAGTCACCTTCCGCTGGATGCCCTGGCTGTTCGACATCCAGTACTGGCTGATCACCAAGTTCGCCCCGGCCCGCTGGCTCTTCCAGCACCTCGGCTACGTGATCGGCGGTCGTGGGCTGATGCGCCTGATCACGGCCCGCGACCCCGACGTGATCATCTCGACTTACCCGGGAGTCACCGCGGTGCTGGGGATGTTGCGCGAGAACCGGCGCCTCGGCGTACCGGTGCAGTCGGCGATCACCGACCTGGCCGGGCTGCGCTACTGGGCCCACCCCGGCGTCGACCTTCACTACGTCACCCACCCGGAGTCGATCGAGGAGGTCGAGAGGCTGGTCGGTCCGGGCACGGTCGAGTGGGTGCGGCCGCCGATCTCACGCGAGTTCCTGATGCCGCGCACCCGTCGCGACGCCCGCGAGGCGTTGGACGTTCCGGCGCACACGCGGATGGTGCTCGTCTCCGGGGGCGGCTGGGGCATCGGCGACCTCGAGGGCGCGGTCGAGTCGGCGCTCTCCGGCGACGACACGCTCGTGGTCTGCATCAGCGGCCGCAACGAGGTGGTCCGCGAAAAGCTCGAGCAGCGCTTCGCCGACAACGACCAGGTCCGCGTCCTCGGCTTCACCGAGCAGATGAGCGACTGGATGGCGGCCGCCGACGCGATGATCCATGCGACCGCCGGACTGACCGTTCTCGAGGCGCACATCCGCGGCTGTCCGGTCGTCTCCTACGGCTTTTCCGCCGGCCACCTGCGGGCCAACAACGCCGCCTTCGAACGCTTCGGCCTGGCCGAAGTCGCGCGTTCTGAGCACGAGTTGGAGTCGGTCCTGCGCCACGTCACCCGCGTGCGCCGTTCGCCGGACTCCTCCTTCGCCTCGCTGCCCTCGATCGCCTCGCGGGCGCTGACCGTTCGCCCACGGGTTCGCCCGCAGCCGGTCTGGCGCCTGCGCGCGGGCCGCACCGTCGCGGCGGCGGCACTTGCCGTACTGCTGCTGGTCATCGTCCTCGCCGCCGTCAAGCGCGAGAACCCTTACCGGGTGGTTGCGAACCCGATCCAGAGCCGCATCCATATCGGCGACACCGACCCTCCGGCGATCTCCCCCGCCGTCTCCAAAGCCGAAACGCCGCCGGCCGAAACGACCCCCAAAGAAGCCGCGGCGAGCTCGATTCCTTGATCAGGGCGGGTGCCGCGGCGGGGCTGACCGCGGCCACCGTCGCCTACGCGGGCCCGGCCCTGGCTCCGGTGGTGCCGCGGCTGGGGGATGCGCTTGGAATCCAGCTGCGCGAGGAGGGGGGGGAG
>DATAIY010000370.1:0-12032 GCA_036262475.1 Solirubrobacterales bacterium | reverse complement strand
GCCCGCGCCGGCCTGCCGGTCTGGATCCCCGACGACGTCGCCGGCAGCTGCTGCGGGCTGCCGTGGAGCTCGAAAGGCTTTGTCGACGCCCACCGCCAGAAGGCGAACGAGATGGTCGAGCGACTCTGGGCCTGGAGCGGCGAGGGGGCGCTGCCGATCGTGATCGACGCCGCCTCCTGCACCAACGGCGTCGTCGAACCAGGCGCTGGCGTCCTCGACGAGGACAACGCCGAGCGGCTCGGAAAGCTCGAGATCCTCGACTCGGTCAGCTGGGCGCACGACCGCCTGCTGCCCTGGCTCGGGGTGTCCGAGAAGGTCGACTCGGCGACCGTCCACCCGACCTGCGCAACCCGCCGCATGGGCCTGGCGCCGCGGCTCCACGCCCTCGCCGGCACCCTCGCCGACGAGGTCTACCTCGCCCCCTCGGCAACCTGCTGCGGCTTCGCCGGCGACCGCGGCATCTCCCACCCCGAGTTGACCGAGGCCGCGACGCGGCCCCAGGCAGCCGAGCTGGCCAGCCGCGACTTCGACGCCCATCTCTCCAACAACCGCACCTGCGAGATCGGCCTCGAGCGCGCCACCGGCGAGCCCTACGAGTCCGTCGTGATCCTGCTCGAGCGGCTAACTCGGGCTTGACGCCTCGCCGACCTCGACGGTCTTCGCGTCGAGGTCGCGCATCAGGGAAACCGTTTTCTCGTCCCTCTCCATGCGGCGGTCGAGCAGCGGGTTGATCACGCCGCGCAAGGCCGAGACGTAGCGCCACCACTTCGGCACGAAGATGCGCGGGGCGCGTTCCTCGATCCCGCGGACGAGGCCCGCGGCCGCCTCGTCGGGGGGGATCCGCTTCAGCAGGAAGTCGGGGCTGAGCTCTTTGAGTCGGTCGGCGTCGGGTTGGGCGAAGGCGTCCTGGACCAGCTTCGTGTCGACCCAGCCGAAGTAGGCGACGGTGGCGCTGGCGCCGTGCGGGGCGAGCTCGACGCGGAGGGCGCGACCGAGCGACTCGACGCCGGCCTTGGCGACGGCGTAGGGCGTGTTGCCCATCCCGTTGGCGAAGGCGTAGACGGAGGAGATGACGACCATCTGACCGCGCCGCTCGACGATCTGCGGCAGCGCCGCGCGGACGGTGCGCCAGACGCCCAGCAGATCGACCTCGAAGACCCGCTCCCATTCCTCACCCGAGATCCCCCGCACGGTCGCCAGGCGCGCTTGGGCGATGCCGGCGTTGGCGACGGCGACGTCGACCCCGCCGAGCTTCTCGACGACCTCGGCCACCGCGGCCATCATCGCCCCCTGGTCGGTGACGTCGGCGGCGATCCCGATGGCGCGCGGCCCGATCCGCTCCGCCGCCTCGCTCGCCTGGGCGGCGTCGAGGTCGAGCACCGCGACCGAGGCGCCGCGCAGGTGCATCTGCCGCGCGGTCTCGAAGCCGATCCCGCGGGCCGCCCCGGTAATCAGCCCAACCTTCCGGTTCAGGTTGTAACCCGCCATCGGCCGGCAAGGTATCGTCCGATCCCCGGCCAGCCTGGCCGCCGCGGCAGATCTGGGCGCCGCCTACTCGTCCGTCGCCGCCGAACGCGGCCTCGAAGCGATGGAGGGGTTCGGCGCCGGCCCGCTGACGCCGCTGCTCGTCGAGGCCGGCGGCGGCGCGCTCTCTCCCGCGGCCCGCGGCCGGCTGCCGGGCCGGGGTTGACAGAGTCGTCGGGCACCCCTACACGCGCGACAAGAGCTTCCGCTCCAACGCGGCCCTGACCGAGGTCCCCGCATCGACCGCCTTCGTGCCGCGCCCTCTTCTGCCTCCGCAGGGGCCGCAGCACCCGCGACGACGAGTTCTCCGGCTTCGAGGCCCGCGACCCCAAGCTCTGGACCGAGAGCACCGCCCTCAACGAGCGCTACGGGATCGCCAGCAGCCCCTTTCGAGGACCCGAACTGGCTGCGGCAGCTGCTCGCGCTGGCCTTCGTCGACTGACTGGCCAGCGAGCCGCCGGCCGACTTCTCCTTCGAGCTCGCCTACAGGGCGCGTTCTGCGAGGCGACCGCGCACGTCGCCGAGCGAATCCGCGGCGAGTGCGAGAAGTGGAGAGCGATGCAGATCAACCGCATCGGCATCGGCCTGGTCGTCTCCTTCGGGGTTGCCGGCCTGGCCCTGATCGTCGCCCTGATCTCGGGCGAGGCCGGCTGGATTCTGAAGCCTGACGGCGCAATCTGGCTGGTCGTCGCGCTGGGGATGACCTACTTCACCCGCCGCCAGCAAGACAAGGCCGCGCACCGGGACTGGGTCTTCCAGAACGGCCTCAAGGGGGCCGCCACCGTGGTCAAGGCCTCCAGTCACGCCACCGTCAACGGGCTGCCTTTGATCAGCCTGGTGCTCGACCTGAAAATGCCCGGGTTGGAGGACCGCCGGGTCAAGCGTCGGCTGGTGATGTCGGTGTTCGCCGCGAACCGCCTCGAGCCCGGCCTCGTCCTCCCGGTCGACGTCAATCCGGAGGACCCAGACGACCTCGTCCTCCTCCGGTGAGCCCGCGCTCCTAGAATCCGCTGTTCGTGCCTGGATTCAACCCAGTCAATCCCAAGCAGTCCTTCCCCGAGTTGGAGGAGCGTGTGCTCGCGCGCTGGCGCGACGGCGACGTCTTCGAGCGCTCGCTCGCCAACCGCGAGGGAGCCGAGGTCTGGAGCTTCTACGAGGGCCCGCCCACCGCCAACGGCCGCCCCGGCTCCCACCACGTGCTCTCCCGCGTCTTCAAGGACATCTACCCGCGCTACAAGACGATGTGCGGCTACCGGGTGCCGCGCAAGGCGGGCTGGGACTGCCACGGGCTGCCGGTCGAGCTCGAGGTCGAAAGGCAGCTCGGGATCGCCTCCAAGCAGGAGATCGAGGAGTTCGGGATCGCCGAGTTCAACCAGCGCTGCCGCGAATCGGTCTTCGAGTACGTCGAGGAGTGGAACCGGCTGACCGAGCGGATCGGCTTCTGGATCGACCTCGACGACCCCTACGTCACCCTCGAGGACAACTACATCGAGTCGGTCTGGTGGTCGCTGCGAAAGCTCTGGGCTGACGGCCGTCTCTACGAGGGCCACAAGGTCGTGCCCTACTGCCCCCGCTGCGGCACCGCGCTCTCCTCGCACGAGGTCGCGCAGGGCTACAAGGACGTCGAGGACGCCTCCATATACGTGCGCTTCCCGTTGCTCGGCGAGCGCGCCGAATCGCTGCTGGTCTGGACGACGACGCCCTGGACGCTGCCCGGCAACGAGGCGGTTGCGGTGGCGCCAGACGTGACCTACGTCGGCGCCGACGTCGAGGGCGAGATCCTGATCCTGGCCGAGCCGCTGGTCGGGAAGGTATTGGGAGAGGGAATCGAGATCCTCGCCCGGTTCCCGGGCTCCGAGCTGGTCGGCCGCACCTACGAGGGACCGGTCTTCGAGCTCAACGACCGCGAGCCCGGCGGCTTCCCGGTGATCGCCGGCGACTTCGTCACCACCGAGGACGGCACCGGCCTCGTCCACATCGCTCCCGCCTTCGGCGAAGACGATTACGCCGTGGCCGCCGCCCACGGGATCTTCGACCCGACCGAGCACGGGACGCTCTACAACCCGGTCAAGCTCGACGGCAAGTTCGACCGCCGCGTCGTCGGCTTCGAGGACCGCTCGGTCAAGGCCCCCGAGACGACCCGCGAGCTGATCGCCGACCTCGACCGCCGCGGCCTGCTCTTCCGCGAGCAGGTCTACGAGCACTCCTACCCTCACTGCTGGCGCTGCGGCACGCCGCTCCTCTACTACGCCAAGTCGAGCTGGTACGTGCGCACGTCCGAAGTCAAGGAGCAGCTGCTCGCCAACAACGAGACGATCGGCTGGCACCCCGAGCACGTCAAGCACGGCCGCTTCGGCAAATGGCTGGAGAACAACGTCGACTGGGCGCTCTCCCGCGACCGCTACTGGGGCACGCCACTGCCGATCTGGGAGTGCGCCGGCGAGGGCTGCGACGGGCGCTTCTGCGCCGGCTCCGTCGCCGAGCTCGCGGAGCGCTCCAAGGGGGAGGTCCCCGACGACCTGCACCGCCCCTACATCGACGAGGTCACGGTCGCGTGCGAGAAGTGCGGGGGGCAGATGCGGCGCGTCGACTCGGTGATCGACACCTGGTACGACAGCGGCGCGATGCCCTTCGCCCAGTTCCACTACCCCTTCGAGAACCAGGAGGAGTTCAAAGAGCGCTTCCCGGCCGACTACATCTGCGAGGCCCAGGATCAGACCCGCGGCTGGTTCTACACGCTGCTGGCCGAGTCGACGCTGCTCTTCGACACCTCGAGCTTCCGCAACTGCGTCTGCCTGGGGCTGATCCTCGACCCCGAGGGCCAGAAGATGTCGAAGAGCCGCGGCAACGTCGTCGACCCCTGGGAGGTGATCTCCGCCCACGGCGCCGACGCCTTTCGCTGGTACTACCTGGCGACGCAGCAGCCCTGGGCCGGGTACCGCTTCTCCCTCGACACCGTCGGCGAGTCGGTGCGCCAGTTCCTGCTCACCCTCTGGAACACCTACTCGTTCTGGGTGCTCTACGCGAACGCCGAGAACCTCGGGACACTCGACTTCCGCGGCGCCCCGGAGCCCTCCAACGACCTCGATCGCTGGGCGCTCTCCCGGCTGCAGGCGACGGTTTCGACCGTCCGCGAGCGGATGGACGCCTTCGACTGCACCGCCGCCGGCCGGGCGATCGCCGAGTACGTCGGGGAGCTCTCGAACTGGTACGTGCGCCTCTCGCGGCGGCGCTTCTGGGAGGGCGACCGCGCCGCCTTTGCGACCCTGCGCCACTGCCTGCTGGAGACGGCGGCGCTGCTGGCGCCCTTCACCCCTTTCCTCGCCGACGAGATCCACCTCAACCTCGCCGGCGGCTCGCTGGGCGAGATAGGCGAGCTTCACGACTCGGTCCACTTGCGCGACTTCCCCGCGGTCGACCCCGCGCTCGCCGATCCCGACCTCGAGGTCGGGATGGAGGCGGTGCGGCTGACGGTCGAACTGGGTCGGGCCGCGCGAGCTCAGGCCAAGGCGAAGGTGCGCCAGCCGCTGCGCCGCGCCGTGATCGTCGCCAACGACGCCGAGCGCGAGGCGATCGAAGCCCGCGCTGACCTCGTCACCGCCGAGCTCAACGTCAAGGAGCTCGACTTCGTCACCGACGAGGCCGAGCTCGTCAGCTACACGGCGAAGCCCAACTACCGTGCCCTCGGCCCCCGCTTCGGCAGGCGGATGCCGCAGGTCGCGGCCGCGGTCGAGGCGCTCGACCCCGCCCACGTCGCCTCCGTGCTCGCCGAGGGCGGTGGGATCGGGATCGCGATCGACGGCACCGACCACACGCTCGGCCCAGCCGACCTGACCCTCGCCCTGCAGCCGCTCGACGGCTACGAGGTCGAGGCCGAGGCCGGCCACGCGGTCGCGCTCCAGCTTGAGCTCGACGAGGAGCTCCGGCGCGAGGGCCTCGCCCGCGAGATCGTCCACGCCGTCCAGATCGCCCGCAAAGATGCAGGCTTGGACATCACCGATCGCATCGAGTTGAGCCTGGGCGGCGACGAGGAGCTGCTCGACGCCGCCCGCGAGCACCAGGCGTATCTGGCCGGTGAGGTCCTCGCCACCGCGGTCGGCTACGGCGGCGCCGCCGATGGCGCCGAGGCCAGGATCGACGGCCTCGACCTCTCGATCGCAGTTCGACGGTCGTGAGTCCGCCGGTGTCCGGCGCTACCTCCGCGATGCGGGCGGGTTACGGGGACATCGAGTCCCAGTCGACAATCCTTCGCGGCCTTGTCGCCGTGCTGGCCGCCGCCGCCCTGATGCTGGCGCTGGCGGCGCCGGCGACGCTTGCGGCTCAGGGAGGGATCGGCGGCGGCAGCGCCCCGCCACCCGGTCCGAAACCGCAGCTGCTGCTCTTCCACGGCGGCTCCTTCCTCTTCGAAGACCCGACCTTCGAGCCGTCTACCGCGCAGCAGGCGATCGCGGCCGGATTCCTACCGCACTACGTGACCTACCCGCTCGAAAACTTGCCGGCCGCCGTGCTGGCGGCGCGGGCGGAAGCGAAGCGGCTGCGGGACAAGTTCGGGGTCGGGCGCGTCTACGCCTACGGATCCTCGGCCGGGGGGACTCTCGCCGCGCTGCTCTCCGGAAACGGTCTCGTCTCCGCCGCCGTCGCCAAGGCGCCGGTCTCCGACCTCGTCTCCTGGGAATGGCCCCTGACCACCTACGGTCCCAACTACGACGAACGGATCGGACTCAACCTGGCCGCGCGCTACCGGCTCTCACCCCTGCGCCGTCCGGCCAAGAGCCCGCTGCTGGTCTACCAGGGACGAGCCGATCAAGTCGTCCCGCCGGCGATGAACGAAGCCTTCGCCGCCAAGTTTCCGCGGGTCTATCTGTGGAGCGTGCCCGGCGGTCACACGACCGAACGAGGGCGGCCGTGGCTGATCACCCGGGCGATGGTTTGGCTGGAGCGAACCGCCGCCCGGCAGGCCGGTGCAGCGGCTCCCGAAGTCGCTCTCCCCTAAAGTCGACCAGTGGCCTCAGATATCAAATCCGCCCCGGGCGGCGGTTTCCGCACCGACATCGAGGGCCTGCGGGCTGTCGCGATCGTCGCCGTGCTGCTCTGCCACGCAGGCATTCCCTTCCTCGCCGGCGGCTACGTCGGCGTCGACGTCTTCTTCGTCATCTCCGGCTTCCTGATCACCCGCCTCCTGCTCGGCGAGGTCGAGAAGACCGGCGGGATCTCGCTGGCCCGCTTCTACGCGCGGCGCGCCAAACGGCTGCTGCCGCTCTCGGCAGTCCTCCTCGCCTCCGTCGGCGTCCTCTCACTGCTGCTGCTCTCGCCGGTGCGCGCGGTCGAAGTCTCCGGCGACATCATCAGCTCGGCCCTGTACACGGCCAACTGGCACTTCGCCGCGCAGTCGGTCGACTACTTCGCCCAGGGCATCGAACCGAGCCCGGTCCTGCATCTCTGGTCGCTGGCGATCGAGGAGCAGTTCTACGTCGTCTGGCCGACCCTGATCCTCGCCGTCACCTGGTTCCGGCGACGCCGCGGTGCCTCGGTCCGCCCGGCTCTCTGGGTGACCCTGGCGGTGATCCTGGCCGGCTCGCTGGCGCTCGGGATCCATTTCACCGACGAACAGCCGGCGTCGGCCTACTTCTCGACCTTCGGGCGCGCCTGGGAGCTTGCCCTCGGAGGGGCGCTGGCGCTGCTCGGAACGGTGCGGATCCCCCGGGCCGTGGCTGCCGGCATCGGTTGGGCCGGCCTCGGGGCGATCGTCTACGCGGCTTTCGCCTTCGACGCCACCACTCCGTTCCCGGGTGTCGCCGCGCTCGTCCCGACCCTTGGCGCCGCCTGCCTGATCCTCGCCGGCGCCTCGCTCTACGCCCAGGCCAAGGGCGCGCCGGCCGGCCCCCTCTCACTCTCGCCGGTCCGCTACGTCGGCCAGATCTCCTATTCCTGGTACCTCTGGCACTGGCCCGCGCTCGTCTTCGCGGCGCTCATCTGGGGCCCGCTGTCGGTCGCGGCGGGCATCGCGGTCGTCATCGCCTCCCTCGTTCCCACCGTCGCCACCCACCACCTGATCGAGGACCCCGTTCGCCGCGCCAAGGCCCTGGCCCGGATGCCGAGCCGCGCCCTCGCCCTCGGCGCCGCCTGCATGGCGGTGGCCGTCGGCGCCGGGCTGATGCTGACCAACCTGCAGCCGACCCTGGGCACCGCTCCGCTCGCGCGGGTGACGGGCGCCGCCGCCCTGGTCAAGCAGACGATCCCGCAACAGAGCGCCAGCGCGGTTCGCCCGAACCCGCTGCGGGCGCGCGCCGATCGCTCCCGCGCCTTCTACGACGGCTGCCTGGTGGGGATCAGCGGCACCAATTCGAACCGCTGCCTGTACGGAGACCCGCACGGAAAACGGACGCTGATCCTCTTTGGCGACTCGCACGCGATGCAGTACTTCGCGCCGCTGGAAGAGCTGGCGAACAAGAACCACTGGCGCCTGATCGCCCTGACCAAGGCCGAATGCACGCCGGGCGAAGTGCAGATCCGCAGCATGGTCGCCGACCGCGAGTACTCGCAGTGCGACTCCTGGCGGCAGGAGACGCTGGAACGGATCGAAAGGGGCGGCAATCGCGCGACCGTGGTAATGAGCGGGGATACCGCCTACACCGCCTACGGCCCCAACGGCGAAGAACTGAGTGGGAGCGCAAACGCCGACGCTCTGGAAGCCGGCTACGTCGCGACCCTGAAGCGAATCCAGCGCGCCGGCCTGCAGACGGTGGTGATCAGAGACACCCCGGCCTCGGCCAGCGACGTGCCCAGCTGCGTCTCCGAAGACCTTGCCCACCTCGAATCCTGCGCCTTCCCCCGGGTCCGCGACTGGAAGCTGGAATTCGACGACCGTGCCGCCAAGGCGACGCCCAACACCCACCTGATCGACGTCACCGGAGAGATCTGCCCGGGCGAACTCTGTCGCGCGGTGATCGGCAACGCCCTCGTCTACCGCGACAAAAGCCACCTCACGGCGACCTTCGCCCGCACCCTGAGCCCGTGGATCGGACGCGGCCTGGAAAAGGCCGGCTTCTATTAGGGCGTTTCCGGCGAGGCGGCTACTCGGCGGGCTCGCCGATGATGAAGTCGGTCTTCGGGGAGTCGGAGAACTTCACCCAACAGTGCTCGGGAGGGGCGCCGGCCACCTCAACCAGCGCCCCCTCGATGCGTTTCGCGATTTCGGCCTTCTGCTGATCGGTTCGGCCCTCGAACCAGTGGACGTGAACGAATGGCATCTGCTGAAGGGAGCGGCGTCGCTAGGCGAGCGCCGGCTCCAACTCGGCCTCGAGGCGGCGCTTCGGCATCGCGCCGACCACTTTCTTGGCGATCGCGCCGTCCTTGAAGAGAATCATTGTCGGGATCGAGAGCACCTCGTACTGAGCTGCCGTCTGCTGGTTCTCGTCGACGTTGATACTGACGATCCGCAGGTCATCACGCTCGCCGTCGATCTCTTCGAGGACCGGGTGGACGACGCGGCAGGGGCCGCACCAGGGGGCCCAGAAGTCGACAAGAACGGGTCCCTCGGCATCGAGGACGTCGGCTTTGAAGGTTGCGTCGGTTACGTCGGTCAGTTTGCCAGTCACTGGATATCGGTCTCCCGGAATCGAGGTTCGGTCGCGCTGGTTCGGTCTCTCAATACTTCAAAAAGTATAGCGGCCCCCGTCAAGGGCAGTTCGAGGCTTGTTCTCGTTTCTGTAGCCGAATCGCATCTGCGGTACCTGCCAGATCGCCTCGGCGACAATCGAGCCATCCATCTTCGACGAACCGGCGCGGCGGTCGCGGAAGACGATCGGCACCTCGACGACTCTGAACCCATGCCGGATCGCCCGGTAGGTCATCTCGACCTGGAAGGCGTAGCCGCGGGCCTGGATCGAGTCGAGGTCGATCGCCTCCAGCACCTCGCGCCGGAAGCACTTGAAGCCGCCGGTCAGGTCCCGCACGTCGACACCGAGCAGCAGCCTCGCGTAGGCGCTGCCGCCGCGGCTGATCGCCCGCCGCAGCGGCCCCCAGTCGCTGACTTCGCCGCCGGGCACATAGCGCGAGCCCAGGACGAGGTCCGCCCGCTCCGTCGCCTCCAGCAGCCGCGGCAGGTAGGCGGGGTCGTGGGAGAAGTCTGAGTCCATCTCCAGCACCAGGTCAGCCCCGCCCGCCAGGGCACGGCGAAAGCCGGCGATGTAGGCGGGGCCGATGCCTTCCTTGTGGCGCCGGTGCATGACGCTGAGGTTGTCGTGGCGCTCGGCGAGGCGGTCGGCCTTGGCGCCGGTCCCGTCGGGGGAGTTGTCGTCGACGATCAGCACTTGCGCGGAGGCGGGCAGCTTCGAGCGCGCGGCTTCGACGAAGGACTCGATGTTCTCGGCCTCGTTGTAGGTCGGCAGAACCAACCATGCGGCGCCTGTCTGGGATCGAACCATCTCGCTCGATGCTAATCGCGCAGCGAAAGTCCGCCTAAAGACCCGGTCTCCGGGGGCAGTTAAGTTGCAGCCGTGAACAATGCCGAGATCGCCGCCGCGCTTGACGAATTGGGCGTGCTCTACGAGCTCGACGGCGCGGTCAAATACCGGGTCCTCGCCTATGGCACCGCGGCGACCGCGATCCGCGAGAGCCCGGTCTCGGTCGCCGAGCTTGCGGCCGCCGGGCGCGCGACCGAGATTCCGGGGGTCGGCAAGACGCTGGCGGAAAAGATCGACGCCCTGCTAGAGACGGGCGAGATCCCCGCCGCGGCGAAGCTGAAGGCGAAGTTCCCGCCGACGCTGATCGAGGTGACGCGGGTGCCGGGCCTCGGGGCGAAAACCGCCCGCCGGCTCTACGAGGACCTCGGTGTCGCCACTCTCGAGGACCTCAAAGAGGCGGCGGAGTCGCAGAGGATCCGCGAGCTGAAGGGGCTCGGGCCGAAGGCCGAGGAAAACGTCCTCGAGAAGCTTCAGCGCCTCGGCGAGCCGGGCGAAGGCCCCGGCCGCCTGCTGCTCTCCAAGGTCCGCCCGATCGCCGAGCAGCTGGCGGCGGCGCTGCGCGAGCACCCGGCCGCCAACCGGGTGGAGGTCGCCGGCTCGGCCCGCCGCTGGGCCGAGACCTGCAAGGACATCGACCTGATCGCGACCGCGGAGGAGCCCACCGCGCTCTCCAAGCACCTCGCCTCCCAGCCGCTGATCGCCGCGGCCGGTACCCCCGGCCCCAACGGCGTCCGGGCGCAGACCCACAACGGCGTCTCGGTCGACCTGCGGATCGTGCCGCCGGCCGCCTTCGGCAACCTGCTCCAGCACTTCACCGGCTCCAAGGCCCACAACGTGCAGCTGCGCGAAGAGGCGGTGTCGCGGGGGCTGTCGGTCTCCGAGCACGGGATCACCGATACCGAGAGCGGCGAGGTCGAGCTCTGCGAGAGCGAGGAGGCCGTCTACGGGCACCTCGGCTACGCCTACATCGAGCCGGAGCTGCGCGAGGGTCGCGGCGAGCTGAAGGCGGCGCGGGAAGGGAAGCTGCCGGAGCTGGTGGCGCTGGAGGACATTCGCGGCGACCTCCACTGCCACACCACCCTCTCCGACGGTCGCAACAGCCTCGAGGAGATGGCCGCCGCCGGCCGCGAGCGCGGCTACGCCTACATGGCGATCACCGACCACTCCGCCAGCCACGGCTTCGGCGACCACGTCACGGACGAGCGCCTCTGGGAGCGGATCGAGGAGATCCGCGCCTGGAACAAGGGCAAGCGCGGCTTCCGCCTCCTCGCCGGCTCGGAGGTCAACATCGGCCTCGACGGCTCACTCGACTACCCGGACGATCTGGTCGAGGCGCTCGACTGGGTCGTGGCCAGCGTCCACACCTCCTTCGCGATCTCCGAACGGGAGATGACCGAGCGCGTCCTGGCGGCGATCGAGAACCCCCAGGTCGACTGCATCGGTCACCTCACCGGCCGCCTGATCGGCCGCCGCGAGCCCTACGGGATCGACGTCGAGGCGGTCGCGGTGGCGGCAGCCCGCGCCGGCACGATGCTGGAGATCAACGGCAACCCCAACCGCCGCGACCTCTCCGACCGCCACGCGCGGCTCGCCGCCGACGCCGGGGTGACGATCGTCCTCAACACCGACGCTCACGGCATCGACTCGCTCGACAACATGGCCTACGCTGTCGCCACCGCCCGTCGCGCCTGGCTGACCGCCGCCGAGGTGGCGAACACACGCGGCTGGGGGGATTTCTCGAAGCTGCTCAAGCGGTAGCGATCAGTGGGCGTGCAGCCGGTCGCTGCGAAGTCCCGGGGTCCGTACCAGCTCAATGGGTTTGAGGGCCGAGGTCGGAACGACGTAGAACTTGACGCCGTCGCGGTGCTCGATCGCGAGCACGGCCGCCTCGCGGGTGTGCCAGGCGAGGGAGACGATCAGCGCGTAGCCGGCGCCGATCACGGCGACGCCGGGGAAGAAGAGACCGAGGCCGCCGGCGACGATCGCCGTCAGCGCGATCGGCCAGAGCCGGCCGACGGTGATCCGGGCGGGGGTCTCGGAGGG
>DATAIY010000369.1:0-4447 GCA_036262475.1 Solirubrobacterales bacterium | reverse complement strand
GGGCTGCACGCTGGGGAGCCCTGCTGCCCCCACCCCCGGACGCCGAGCTGCGAGCCCGGCGCCTGAGCGGGGACCTGGAGCGCTGGCGCTCCCTGCAGCGCGACATCGCCGAGGTCGAGGAGCAGATCGCCGCGCTGTTGGCCGCCACCCCCGGAGAGGTTCTGACCTCCCTGCCCGGGGTCGCCCAGACACGCGCCGCGGCTTTCGCCGCCCATGCCTTGCCGATCGAGCGCTTCCCCTCTCCCGAGCATCTCTACTCGGCGAGCGGGCTGGCCCCGGCCACCTATGAGTCCGCGACGTTGCGGCGTCGAGGGGGCATCTCCCGGGCCGGGTTGGCCGAGTTCCGCGACGCGCTGATGGGAATCGCCTGGGGGCTCTCCCAAAACTCCCCGGCCTTCGCCTCTCGCGACCGCGCGCTGCGCGAACGCGGAATGGCGCCGATCCAGGCCCGGGTAGCGTTGGCCCGGCACGCCTGCCGGCTTTGCTTTGCCCTTCTGCAAACACAGGAAACCTTCGACGAAGAGCGCTATGTTCGGACGAGGCACGGCGCGGGCGGTGACGGCGTTTTCCGCTATGCCGCATGACGGCGCAAACTAGCTTGCCGCCCGCTCGCGTCGGCCGCCACTCTCACGGCGCAAACGAAAGCCTGCCGCCCGACGGCGACTGATCAGCCTGCCGGTTCGGTGGCCATTGCCGAGTCCGGCGCTCTTCGCGCAATTTGCGGCCGACGGCGTCGGTCCGCTTGGCCCTGCGCTATCTCTCTCCTTGACTGGGCGAGGGAAAGCTAGACCGCGAAACGGTAGCCGACGCCGGGGTCGGTGAGGATGTATCTGGGGCCGTCGGGAGGCTCGATCTTGCGGCGCAAGTTGGCGATGTGGGCGCGCAGGACCTGGAAGTCGTCTTCGTACTCGACCCCCCAGACCTCGACCAGGAGCGCCCGGTGGGTCATCAGCCGGCCGCGGTTACGGGCCAGCACGCGCAGCAGCCCGAACTCGGTAGGGGTCAGGTGGACCGGCTCGCCGTCGCGGCGCACGGTGTGGCCGGCGAGGTCGATCTCGATCCCCTCGGCGAGGATCGCCGGCTCGGCGCCCTCGGGCTGGGCTCGCCGCAGCGCTGCCTCGAGGCGGGCGATCAGCTCGCGGGGGCCGAAGGGCTTGGTCACGTAGTCGTCGGCGCCGGCCGCCAGCGCCTCGACCTTGCGGTCCTCCTCGCCGACGGCGGAGAGGACGAGGATCGGCATCTCGCTCCACTCGCGCAGGCGCCGGGTCAGCTCGACACCGTCGATGTCGGGGAGCATCAGGTCGAGGATCGCCGCCTCGGGCGGTTTGACCGCGGCGCGGTCGAGCGCCTCCTCCCCGGTGCTCGCGGTCACTGCCTCGTAGCCGGCGTCACGTAGGATCACCTTCAGCGCCCGCAGGATCTGCGGCTCGTCGTCGCAGACGAGGATGCGGGGTGCGTCGCTCACTCCTCGCCGCCAGGCGGAGCTTCGAAGCTGACGACGAAGCTGCTGCCCTGGCCGGGAAGGGACTCGACTTCGATCTCGCCGCCGTTGGCCTCGATGAAGCCTCGCGCGATCGCCAGGCCGAGGCCCGAGCCGTTGCCGGCGCCGGCGCCGGCGCGGTAGAAGGGCTCGAAGATGCGCTCGCGCTCGCGCTCGGGAATGCCCGGCCCGCGGTCGACGACCCTGACCACGAGACGCGGCCCGACCAGGCGCGAGCGGACCAGGACCGGTTGCCCCTCGCCGTGGACGACGGCGTTGTCGAGCAGGTTGGCGAAGGCGCGCTCGAGCTGGGTCGGATCGGCGCTGAGTGCCGGCAGGTCGGGATCGAGCGAGAGGCGCACGACCTCACGGCTGGCCCCGATCGAGTGTCGGGCGGCCTCGAGCAGGCCGGGCAGATCGACCGGCTCGCGGCGCGGCTCGGCCTTGCCGCTCTCCAGCCGCGAGACGTCGAGCAGGTTCTCGACCAGGCGCGAGAGCCGCTGCCCCTGCTCGACCACGGCCTCGCTGAGCTCATGGCGCTCGGCCGGGGTGGCGCTGGGGGAATCGAGGGCGGCGCCGGCGGCGATGATCGAGGTCAGCGGCGTGCGCAGGTCATGGGACACCGAGCGCAGCAGCGAGGTCTTGAGCTCGTCGCTTCGGCGCAGCGCCTCGGCCTCGATCGCCTCGGCCCGCATGCGGTCGCGCTCGCGCTCGAGCTCCTCCAATTCCGCCAGCGCCTGGTCGGCCTGCTCGCGCCGGCGCTCGGATTCGGCGGCGCGGGCCCGGGCGAGATCAGCCAGGGTGCCGCTGGCGATCGCCGCGATACTGAAGACCACCAGGGCGACGAGATCGTGGTCCGCGGCGATGTCGAGAGCCCCGATCGGTGGCAGGTGGAACCAGTTGAAGGCGACGGCGCTGAGCAGCGCCGTGAGCAGGCCGAGCCGCAGGCCCCATACGGTCGAGATCAGCAGTACCCCGGGGATGTAGACGACGCCGAGCGAGACCGCGGGAGCGACTTCCTTCAGCGGGTAGATCAGCAGCGTCGCCGCGGCCACCACGGCCAGCGCCGCGACCAGGCCGAGCCAGCCGGAAGGCGGCTCGGCGCTGAGTCCGAGGGGGATCGCGCGCCGCTGCATGGCTGCCAGCGTACGCCGCTACTCGTACTGGAGCGATTCGAGCACATCCAGCCGCGATGCCCGGCGCGCCGGCAGGATCGCGGCGAGGACGCCGGCGAGGCCGGCGAGGACCAGCAGCGCCACCAGCGACACGATCGGATAGGAGAGGGTGAAGCCTTCGTCCTTCAGCGGTTGCGCGATCAGGGCGGCGAAGACGACGCCGAGGATCATGCCGAGGATCGCGCCGATCAGGGCCGTGATCACCGCCTCGTAGCGGATCATCGTCCGCACCTGGCGGCGCGACATCCCGATCGCTCTCAGCATCCCCAGCTCGCGGGTGCGTTCGTGGATCGAGAGCGCCAGCGTGTTGGCGATCCCGAACAGCGAGATCACGATCGCCAGAGCCAGGAGAGCGTAGAAGAGGTTGACGAGCGTGTTGACCTGTTCTTCGCGGCTCTCCTTCAGTTCTTCCTGGTTCAGCACTTCGGCGGTGGGGAAGGCGACTTCCACCCCTTTCGTCAGGATCGCCTGGACCGTCGCGGCGTCCGCCCCAGATTCGGTCTTGACGAAGTCGATCGTGTCCTGGGTTTGGGAGAAGTCCCGGGCGAGGACCGGCTGGGTGATGAGAACGCTGCCGAGCACGTTGAGCTTCGAGTCGAAGACGCCGGTGACCTCGAAGCTCGGCCGTCTACTCGTCTGGGTGAGCAGGCGGAAGCTGTCACCGGCTTCGAGGCCGTTGGAGGAGGCAAAGGAATCCGAGAGGATCGCCTGGCCATCGCCGAGGCCGCGCAGCGCCTCCGGGCCGCCCTGCTTCCATTCGATGTTCAGCGATTCGCCGATGTTGGGCGTCGGTGCCGTAACCCGAGCGCCGGCACCGCTGCCGACCACCTTCGCCTGCGCCGAGCGGATCGTCGCCACCGATTCGACGCCGGGGACCTTGCGAGCGGCGGTCGCGGTGCCGTTCGGGATCGGCGAGAAGCCGTCGCTGTTCTGGATCACCAGCCCACCGGCGAAATTTTCGTCGACCACGGTGGCGACCGAGCTCTTCAGCCCGGCGGCGAAGACGGTGACGAAGGTGACCAGCGCCAGGCCGATCATCAGCGCCGCCGCGGTGACCGCGGTGCGGCTGGGGTTTCGCTGGGCGTTCTCTCGGGCGAGGCGGCCGGTGAGTCGCCGCAGGCGCTCCAGCGGCCAGCCGGCCACGGTCGCCAGCGGCGGCACCAAGCGCGGGCTGAAGAGGGAGACCGCGATGACCGAGACGAGCGCGCCGGCCCCGATCAGGCCTGCCCTGGTGCCGGCGCCACCGCCCCCGACCAGACCCGCGACCGCCATCGCGAGGCCGGCGACGCCGAGCAGGATCGAGAAGCCGGCGTAGATCAGCCGGCGTCGGCGGCTCGGCGTCGGCACGAAGGCATTGAGGGCGGCGATCGGCGGCACCCGGGTCGATCGCAGCGCCGGGATCAGCGAGGAGACGAAGGTGACGACGACTCCGACCAGAAGCGAGACGACGATCGTGCGCGACTCCATCACCAGGCTGGTGGTCGGCAGGTCGACGCCGAAGGCTTCGAGCAAGGCATTGAGCAGCAGCGCGATCAGGAAGCCGCCGGCGATGCCGACCAGCGCCCCGAACAGACCGATCGCCACCGCTTCGCTCAGAACCGTGGAGAGGATCTGGCGGCGCGAGGCCCCGAGCGTGCGCAGCATCCCGAACTCGGTCACCCGCTGCGCGACGGTGATCGAGAAGGTGTTGAAGATCAGGAACGAGCCGACGAAGACGGCGATGAAGGCAACGCCGATGACGACCGCGAAGGCGGTCGTCATCGCCCGGACCTTGCGAGCCCAGAGGCTCTTG
>DATAIY010000368.1:0-3511 GCA_036262475.1 Solirubrobacterales bacterium | reverse complement strand
GGCTACGGTTCCGGCTCGTTCCAGACCGCCTACCGCGACCACCGAACCAACAAGCACCTCCCCGTCACCGCCTCCCACACCGAGCCCGTGACGGTCGCAGCCGAGCAGGGCCTGCTCGGACTCGCCCTCTACGTAGCTCTGGTCGTGGTCGCGCTGTGGATGATGACGGCGGGCCTCCGCGGCTTGATGCCCGGCTTTTCCCGGGCCCCTCCGGCGGGTGGCGCGGGGGCGGGGGATGCCGCCGCCACAGGAGCCGCCGGTTTGGCGGCCGGAAGAGCGGCGGTTCTTGCCGCCTTTGTCGCACTTCTCGTCCACACGATGGCCTACGCCGGCTTCTTCGAGGACCCGATCACCTGGGTGCTGCTGGCGGTCGGCGCCTCGCTGGCTGCCGCACCCGCGATCCGCGACTCACCGTAGTCTCAGCGCGTGTCGGGATACCTCCGCCGCCTCGCGACGACCGGAGCCGCCTACACCGCGGCGAGCATCCTCTCGAAGCTGATCGCGGTCGCCCTGCTGCCGCTCTACACGCGGTACCTGACCCCGGCCGACTACGGCGCCGCCGAGGTGATGTTCGCGGCGGTCGTCTCTGCCAGCATCGTCGTCCGCCTCGGGCTGATCGAGGCCCTGCTCCGCTTCTACTACAAGGACGGCGAGGACCCGGACCGGGTTGTTTCCAGCACCTTCGCGGGGCTGTTCTGGTTCGCGACCATCGGCGCCCTGGTCGCGCTCCCGTTCGCGACGCCGATCTCCGAAGCGCTGCTTGACCGTCCCGCCGCCGGCCTCGCCCGGATCTCGATCGGCGGCCTCTGGGTGCTGACGATGTTCGAGTTCATGCTCACCCTGTTCCGCCTCGAGGAGCGGGCACGGGCCTTCTTCGTCACCACGGTCCTCAACGTCCTCATCACCATCGGCCTCACCGTGGTCCTCGTCGTCGGCGCCGGCGAGGGGGCCCGCGGCCTGCTGGTGGGCAGCTACGCCAGCGGCGCCGCCTTCGTCCTCGGGCTGATCGTCCTCCAGTGGCGGCGCCTCTCACTTCTCTTCGACCGCGAGCTGCTGCGGCGGCTGCTGCGCTTCGGCCTGCCGACGATGCCCGCCGAGGCCTCGCTCTACCTCCTCAACTTCGTCGACCGGATCATCATCGTCCGCTCCGCCGGCCTCGCCGAGGCCGGCCTCTACTCGCTCGCGGTCAAGTTCGCGCAGGCGGTCAACGTCCTCGTCCGCGGCTTCCAGCTCGCCTGGCCGCCGCTCGCCTACTCGATCCGCGACGACGGCGAGGCGAGGCGCGCCTACGCGACCGTCGTCACCCTCTTCGTCGCCGGCTGCGCCTTCGTCGTCACCGGAATGTGGCTGTTCTCGCGCTGGATCGTGCGAGCGCTGGCGGCGCCGGAGTTCTTCGGCTCCTACAAGGCGGTCGGCCTGATCGCGACGGCCGTCACCCTCTACGCTCTCTACCTGGTCATGGTCGTGATCCTCGGCAGGACCGGCCGCACCGAGTTCAACTTCCCCGCGGCGATCGCGGCCCTGGTCGCCAACGTCGTCCTCAACCTGCTGCTGGTGCCGCCGCTGGGGATCGTCGGCGCGGCGCTGGCCCTGGTCGCCTCCTACCTCGTCGTGCTCGTCCTCATGTACGGCTTCACCCAGCGCCTCTTCCCGGTCCCCTACCAGTGGGGCCGCCTTGCCCGGGTCGTCCTCACCTCGGCCGTCCTGGTCGGCCTCGGGGAAGTCGTGATGCCGACCTCGGGCTTCAGCGGCCTGCTCGGCCGCGCGGTGCTCTTTGCCGCCTACCCCCTTGCCCTCTTCGCCAGTGGCTTCTTCACCCCCGGCGAGCGAGTCTGGCTCGCCCGTCTCCGCCATCCGGGTGAACTGACCGCCGGACTGCGCGCGCTACGAAACGAGCCCGGGGTCGACGGCAGGATCCCCGAGACTTTCGAGGTGGAGCAAATGGACGACGACGCAAGGTTCTGACCGCCCCCGGGCGCCGCCATACGGCGTCCTCGGTCGGCCGAATCGCGCTATTTCGGTCTTCCTGCGTCCTTCTCTGGCGACGGCCGGGTCTCGTCGGGAGTCTTCATCTCCTTGATTCCGTTTCCGCGCTGTGGCCGCAGCGCCTGCCTCGCGTGGGCCCAGTAGATCGGCGCAGGCTGGCCGGGCAGGAAAGTCGCGGCGAGGGCGCGGAGAGCGTAGGACCAGGAGGTGAGGACGCGGACCGCGAGGGCCGCCCCGCGCGAGTGGTGCTTGCGCATGTAGAGGTCGCGGTTGCGGTGGAATTCGACGATCCGCGGCAGGCCCGTGGCGAGGTCGGTCGAGAGCTGGTCGTGATGGACGGCCATGGCGCCCGGGACGAAGAGGGAGTGCCAGCCGGCGTCGGAGAGCCGCTTTGCCAGGTCGCACTCGTCGTAGTAGACAAAGAAGGCGGGGTCGAGGTAGCCGACCGACGCCACCGCCTCGCGGCGCACCAGCAGGGCGCTGGACTGGGCCCAGTCGACCCGGCAGGTCTCCCAGCCCTTGCTCTCGACGGTCAGCCAGCGGTGCAGGAAAAGGGCGCCGACGACCGCGGTGCCGACCCCCGGGAAGCGCCAGGCGCAGGGGACCGGGTTGCCCTCGGAGTCGAGCAGCAGCGGCCCCGCCGCCGCCGCCTTCGGGTCGGCGTCGAGGGCGGCGATCAGCGCCGCCGGCGCCTCGGGGCGCAGCTCGGAGTCCTCGTTCAGCAGCAGGCAGTAGCGGCCCCTCGCCTCGCGCAGCAGGGTCGAGTCGTTTTGAGCCTTTCCGGACCGTCGCTCCAGCGCGAACAGGCGGATGTCTCCGCCGAGGCCCCGCACCGCGTCGGCCGAGCCGTCCTCGGAGGCGTTGTCGAGGACGAGGATCTCGCGCTCCACCCCCGGCGGGTGCGCGCTCTCGATCGCCGCCAGGCAGGCGAGCAGGTACTCGCGGCCGTTGGTGTTCACGACGCAGTAGGAGAGCGTGGGCGCCAAGCAGGCCACGATAATCGGCGCCAGATGCGAGTGCAGCTAGTCGACCCCTCGGCCTTCACGCCGCCCTACGACCGCGCCCTCGCCGCGGCGCTGGCCCGCGGCGGCGCCGAGGTCGAGCTGATCACCACCCGCTTTCTCTACGGCCCGGTGCCGCCGGCGGAGGGCTACCGGGTGGAGGAGCGCTTCTATCGCCGCAGCGCCGCCCGCGGGCTTGATGCTTTCGGCCGGCTCCCGGTCAAGGCGGCCGAGCACATCCCGGACATGCTGCGCTTCCGCCGCGACGCCGATGCCGACGTCATCCACTACCAGTGGCTGACAGCGCCGGCGCTCGACTCGCGCCTGCTGCCGCCGCTGCGCCCACGGGTGATGACCGCGCACTACATCCTGCCGCCGCGCCCGAACCGCCGCCAGATCGCCTCCGCCCGCCGGGTCTTCGGCCGCATGGACGCCGTCGTCGCCCACTCCGAGCATGGCGCCGCCCGCCTCCGCGAAGAGGTCGGGCTCGACCCCGAGCGGGTTCACGTGATCCCCCACGGAGC
>DATAIY010000367.1:0-1853 GCA_036262475.1 Solirubrobacterales bacterium | reverse complement strand
GTGAAGTAGGTGAGCCCGTAGGCCGAGGACTCGGCCCAGGAGAGGTTCTTGGGCTTCGGCAGCAGCTGCTGGGCCTGGACCTTGGTGAACTGGGCGAAGGAGCCCCAGGTCGTCTCGTAGCCCCAGATCTTCTGGCTCGGCGCCGCCAGCGGGTCGAGGCCGTGGACCTCGACGTCCTCGTAGGAGGCCTGGTTGCAGTGGACGACGACCTCGTCGCCGGGCTTCCAGCGGGTGACGCCCTCGCCGACCTTCCAGACGATCCCCGAGGCGTCGGAGCCGCCGATGTGGTGGCCGTACTCGGGGTGGTCGCCGTAGCCGAAGACCGAGACCGGCTTGCCGAGCGCCGCCCACACGTTGTTGAAGTTGACCCCAGCCGCCATCACCCTGACGATCACCTCGAAAGCGCCGGGCTCGGGAACCTCGACCTGCTCGAGCTGGAACGCGTCCTTGGGCTCGCCCTCGCGCTCCTGGCGGATCACCCAGGCGGCCATCGTCTCCGGCAGCGTCCCGGGCTCGACGTCCAAGTTCGCGACTGTGCTGCTGTCCACTGCCAAGGTTCCTCCGCTGGTCGTCTCTGACGGGCGGCGCGAATCCTAGATGAGACCTGTTCGGCGCCGCCTCTAGGCGGCGTCGGAAGTCTCGTGCAGCTCTGGCGCCGTGATCGCCCGCACGGTGATCTCCGCCGGCTCCGGCGGCTCGATCTCCTTGCCCGGGGCAACGCCGAGACCCTCGACCTTGCGCAGTTGCGGCAGCAGCCGGCGCTCCATCGAGCCGACGGCGGAGTCATAGGCGGTGGCGGCCGTGGTCAGGCCGCGGCCGACCTTGTTGAAGTCGGCGAGGAACTTGGAGAAGCGGGAGTGCAGGGTTCCGGCCGCCTCGGCGATCTCGGCCGCCTCGGCGACCATCCGCTCCTGGCGCCAGCCCAGCTCCATCGTTCGCAGCAGCCCGATCAACGAGGTCGGGCTGACCAGCAGGACGTTGCGCTCCAGCGCGTAGGCGAAGAGCTCCGGGTCAGCGGCGAAAGCGGCGTGCAGGGCGGGCTCGTTGGGGATGAAGCAGATCACCAGGTCCGGCATCTCACCTGCCTTGAACTGGCCCTGGTAGTCCTTGGAGCTGAGGCTGCGAACGTGCTCGCGCGCCTGCCGCGCGTGGCGCTCCAGGTGCACCCGCCGCTCCGATTCGATCTCCGACTCCTGGGCGTCGAGGAAGGCGTCGAGCGGGACCTTGGAGTCGGCGACGAAGCTGCGCCCCTCCGGCAGCAGGAAGCGAGCGTCCGGCCGCAGCTTGCCGTCTTCGGTCCGCAGCGTCTCCTGCAGCTCGAAGTCGACGTGCTCGGTCATCCCGGCGATCTCGATGCAGCGGCGCAGCTGCAGCTCGCCCCACTGACCGCGGGTCTGGGGCTGGCGCAGCGCCTTCTTCAGGCCCGCCGTCTCCGAGTTGAGGTTGCCGATTGTCTGCCCCATCTGCTCGAGCAGGGTGCGGGTCTGCAGGTCGGTCTCGCCGCGGCGCCGCACCTCGTTTTCGATTTTCTTCTGACCCTCCGCGATCCGCTCCGCCAGGCCCGTGATCTCGGCCTGGCGCTTGTCCAGCACCGCCGTCGCGGCTTCGGTGTCGCGTTTGCGCGACTCCTCGCTCACCTTCAGCAGGTCGGTGATGGCCCGCGAGGTCGCCTCCTGGATCGCCGGACCGAGGTCGGGCTGCTCCTGGGGCTCTTCGCGCTGGGAGACGAGCGCGTAGACGAGTCCCGCGGCGAGGACGATGACTGCGATTGCGAGCACGACGGTCACGACCACCGATGTTTGCGCACCGGTCAGACGGAGCCGAGCCGCGAAAAACGCGGTCGATGGGCCGAT
>DATAIY010000366.1:0-7034 GCA_036262475.1 Solirubrobacterales bacterium | reverse complement strand
AGCGGTGGCAGGCCTCGGGATCTTGCTCGACGCAGAGCAGCGCCGGGCGGGTCGTGTGCGCCAGCTCCGCGATCGGGGACAGGTCTGCCTTGTCGAGGATCGTCTCCGTGTAGATGCGCACGTACTCGGGGGCGAGCTTGGTGCGGGAGCGTTTTCCCTCGCCGAGTCGGGCGTCTTCGCGGTACTGGAGCTGGCGAAGCTCGGTCGTCGGGGCGAGTCCCTTCAGGTGGCGGTAGTCCACGCCCGCCTCACTCAGGCCGGCTTGAAGGCGGCGCGAGTTCGCCCAGGCGTACTGGCTCCCCCGCACCCCACGCCGCTGGCGAACGTCGAGCACGATCCCGATCTCGGCGCTGCGCAGCGCTTGCAGGAAGGTCTCGGCGTTGAAGCCGTAGACACCGATCGTGGCGCAGTCGGCGATATGCCGATCTTCTCATCCAGCCTCTGGCCCAGGTCTGGCGAAAGGCGCCCGTCAGGGCTCAAGCCGCCCCCTCTTCCTGCCGATCGGAAGGTTTGGCGTGAAGAAGGGGAGCTCTATTGCCGCGGTGATCTCGATCGGCGTTGCCGTGGCGCTCGGCCTGTCCGCGTGCGGCGGCTCGGGCTCCGGCGGTGGCGAAGGAGGCACGCTGAAGGCGACGTTCTCCTCCTTCCCTGACTACATGGACCCGGGGCTCTCGCATACGGAGGAAGGGTGGACGGCGATGTACGACACGTATATCCCGCTGCTCACGTATGCCCATGCGAGCGGGGAGGCGGGGAGCAAGGTGATCCCGGGGCTGGCGAAGGGGATGCCGAAGATCTCCAACGGCGGCAAGACCTACACGCTCTTCCTCCGGCCCGGGCTCAAGTACTCCGACGGGAAGCCGGTCAAGGCCTCGGACTTCGCCTACGCGATCGAACGGGTCTTCAAGCTCAACTCCAGCGGCTCGCCCTTCTACACGGACATCGTCGGGGCCGAAGCGTTCGCGAGGAGCAAGAAGGGCGGCATCCCGGGAATCAGGACCGACGACAGGAGCGGCGAAATCGTGATCGAACTCGACAAGCCGCGCGGCACCTTCACCAACGAGCTGGGGCTGCCGTTCGCGGCGCCGGTTCCGGCCGGCACGGCGAACGAAGACCTGACGGCGCACCCGCCGCCCGCCACCGGTCCCTACGTGATCACCAAGTCCCAGCCGGGTCAGGGCTGGGAATACGAACGCAACCCGCAGTGGGGCGCGAACAACGCGAAGCTGATGCCCGAACTGCCGAGCGGGCATGTGGACAAGATCCAGGTCAGCGTGGTCCGCAACGCCTCGACTCAGGTCAACGACATCGAGCAGGGCAGGTTCGACTGGATGGGGAACCCGCCGCCGGCCGACCGCTACGCGGAAGTCAAGAGCAAGTACGACGGCAGCCAGTTCCGGATCGAACCGACGGAGAGCACCTACTTCTTCTGGATGAACACGACCAAGGCGCCCTTCAGCGACCCCAAGGTCCGGCAGGCGGTCAACTACGCGGTCGATGCCGAAGCGCTGGAACGGATCTACGCCGGGCAGCTGGTCGGCACGCAGCAGATCCTGCCGCCGGGAATGCCCGGCTACAAGAGGTTCGAGCTCTACCCGCACAGCATGGCCAAGGCCAAGGCGATGATCGCGGAAGCCAACCCGTCGGACCGGGAGATCACGGTCTGGACCGACAACGAAAGCCCGAACAACGAAGCGGGCGAATACTTCGAGGACGTCCTCAGGAAACTGGGCTTCGACGCGAAGCTGAAGATCCTCAACGCCGACAACTACTTCACCGTGATCGGCAACGAATCGACGCCCGACCTCGATACCGGCTGGGCGAACTGGTTCCAGGACTACCCGCATCCCAACGACTTCTTCCAGCCGATGCTCGACGAAGCGAGCATCGCGCCGACCAACGCCACCAACCTGGCCCGCTTCGCCGATCCGGCCCTGAGCGCGACGATCGAAAGGCTCGGCGAGGAACAGCTCGGCCCCAAGCAGGAAGCCGAATACGCCGCGCTCGACCGGGAATTCATGGAAGAAGCGCCCTGGGTTCCCTATGGGACGAGCACGATCCCGACCTTCGTCTCCAGCGCGATCGACCTCAACAAGGTGATCTTCAACCCCAGCTTCAACCAGGACCTGACGAGCTTCCAGTTCAAGTAGCCGCGAAGTCGCGGCGAATTGGCGCGATCATGTCCCGGCTGGCCCTCGGCTTTGACGCCGGCACCGCATAGAGCCGTGGTCCGCCAACGACTCGACCCGACCCAAGGAGGTCCAATGACCCAGCGCACTCCGATCAACGCCGAGGACGCGCCCGCTGCCGTCGGCCCCTACAGCCACGCGGTCCGCCACGGCGAGGTTCTCTACTGCTCGGGCGCGATTCCGCTTGACCCCGAGTCCAACCAGATCGTCGGCTCCTCGCTCGCCGCCGAGACCGGCCAGTGCCTGCGCAATCTCGATGCCGTCTGCCGGGCCGCCGGCACGGAGCTGGCCAACACGCTGCGGGCGACCATCTACACGACCGAGCTCGACGGCTTCGGTGAGATCAACGCCGCCTATGAGGAGTTCTTCCCGAGCATGCCTCCGGCGCGCGTGACGGTCGGGGTCTCGGCGCTGCCTAAGGGCGCCCGGGTTGAGATCGACGCGATCGTGGCGGTCGAGTAGATGACGAGCCGGCCCGCCGCTTGGAAGCCGAGCCTGGAGGAGTTGCAGGAGGTTCGCCGCGCCTCTTCGGACACTGTCAAGACGACGCCCGTCTTCAGCCTCGCCGAGCTCTCGCGGCGCTGCGGCGGCACGATCGCCGTCAAGGCCGAGAGCCTGCAGCGGACCGGCTCGTTCAAGTTGCGCGGCGCGCTCTCCAAGTTGCGCGATCGCAGCGCGGAGAACTGTCGCGGCGTCGTCGCCGGCAGCGCCGGCAATCACGGGCAGGCGCTCGCCTACGCGGCCCGCGCCCGCGGCATCCCCTGCACCGTCTTCATGCCCCAGGATGCCCCGGTCTCAAAGCTCGCTGCGGTCGAGGCGTTCGGCGCGACCGTGCGACAGGAGGGAGGGTCGGTCGACGACTGCGTCGGTGCGGCCCGCCGGCTCGCCGAGCGCGAGGAGCTGACCTTCGTGCATCCCTTCGACGACATCGAGGTCATCAAGGGACAGGCGGGGGTGGGCCTGGAGCTCCACGAGCAGGTTCCCGACCTTGCCCAGGTGATCGTCCCCGTCGGTGGGGGAGGGCTGATCAGCGGCGTCGCGATGGCGCTGAAACTGAGCCGCCCGGACATCCGCGTGGTCGGGGTCCAGGCCGAGGGCTGCGCTGCGTTCCCGCAGTCGCTGCGCGAGCACCACCCGGTCGCGGTGGGCGCGCCGTCGACGATCGCCGACGGCATTGGCGTGAAGCGCCCTGGGGACCTGACGCTGGGACTGGTGGCCGAGTGGGTCGACGAGGTCGTTGTCGTCGTCGACGATGCGATCGCCGAGGCGATGGTCCTGCTCGTCGAGCGCGGCAAGCTGGTCAGCGAGGGGGCCGGCGCGGCCAGCGTCGCCGCCCTGTTAAGCGGCGCCGTGGCGCCGGCGCCGAGCGGGACCACGGTCGCCCTGATCTCCGGTGGCAACGTCGACGCCCGCATCCTCGCGGCGGTGATCAACCGGCACCAGACCAGCGTCGGGCGGCGCACCCGGCTGTTCACCCGAGTCGCCGACCGGCCGCACGGGCTCGCCGACCTGCTGCAGGCCGTCGCCGACGCCGGGGGCAACGTCCTCGACGTGATGCACGTGCGCGACGGAGTGGCGCTGAACGTCGATGAGACCGGCGTCGAGCTGGTCATCGAGACCCGCAGCCAAGCGCACCGCATCGAGCTGATCAAGCAGATCCGCCAGGCCGGGTACTCGCTGACCGAGATGACCTGAGCGGGGCCGCTCTCCCGGGGTAGGAGAGCCGTGCGCGAAAGCAGTAGGTGCGGTAGGGCAACTCGAAGCTCGCGCGTCCGGCCAGCGCCGGGTCTGTGTCGAGGAGCTCGCGCACCCCGGCGAGGATCGCGGCGCGCTCATCCTCCGGCGCGGTGATGACGTAGCTGCGCGAGCTCACCATCTCTAGCAGCAGGTGGGCGTCCATCGGCCGGCTCCAGCCGACCTCGAAGGTCTCGGTCGCTCCGAACGGTGGGCCGATCGTGACCTCGCCTTCGAGCGCCAGCTCAGCCCCGCTCTTGTGCATGAGATCGGTCAGCCTGCGCACCCAGTCCACAGCTTCGTCGCGCAGGTTCCAGACCAGCCCCAGCGTGCCACCGGGCCGGAGCACCCGGGCGATCTGCGGGAGCGCGCGGTCCTCGTCAACCCAGTGCCACGCCTGAGCCACGGTGACGGCGTCGACGCTCGCATCGGCGAGCGGGCACTGCTCGGCGCTGCCGGGGAGTGCCCGCATGGTCGGAAGCTGCTCGGTGAGCGTCTCGCGCATCCGCTCGGATGGCTCGACCGCGGTCACTTCCAGGTCTCTCTCCAAGAGCGAGCGGGTGAACTTGCCGGTTCCCGCGCCGATATCGAGGACGGCCGTCGCACCGGTTGGGAGCAGCCAATCGACGGCTGCGTCAGGGTAGGTCGGGCGCGAGCGCTCGTACTCCGCCGCCGCCCGTCCGAAGGAGCTGGCCTGCTCCGCCGTGCGTTCCTCATTCACGGGATCGACGCTACAACGACCAAGCGGACGGCCCTACCCGGGGATCAGCCGATTGTGCCCCGGACCACCGTGCAGATCGTCCGGCCCGGGGCCGCCGAAGAGGACGTCGTTGCCGGGGCCCCCGTAGAGAAAGTCGCTGTTGTAGGTCGGGTTCGGTCCGCCGCGGAGGATGTCGTCGCCGGCGCCGCCGTAGAGCGCGTCGCCACCCTTGCTGCCGATCAGGAGATCATTCCCACCCTGACCTTTCAGCGTTCCCAACTCGGGGCCGAGCGTGAGGTGGTCGGCTCCGGGGCCTCCGAGCACGAGGTCCGCCCCGCCGTGGCCCCCGTTCGGTCCCGCGTCGACGACGTCGCGACCGGGGCCGGCGCAGATCGTGTCGGCGCCGGTCAGCCCGCGGATCCGATCGTCACCACCCAGCCCGAGGATGACGTCGGAGCGCTTCGTCCCCGTCAGGGTGTCCTTCCCGCCGGTGCCGATGATCGTCGCCGTTCGTCCGGCGCACTTCGGCAGCGGCTGCTCCTTGGCATAGACGGGTTGGCGCCTGAAGACGTCGGAGAAGCCATCCTGGTCGGAGCCGCTGAGGTTCGTGGCCCGGGAGTCGAAGGCGACATAGCTGCCGTCGGCGGAGATAGAGGGGTCGAAGGAGGGGCCGTCGCCCGGCACGCCAAGCGTCCCACTGGCGCGCGACGCGTCGATCGTGAGCCCGCGTTGCATGTCGCGAACGAAGACGTCGACGCGGTTCGCGGCGTCGACCGCGGTGAGCCCGTTGCCGCCGGTCTGGAAGGCGATGTAACGCCCGTCTGCGGAGATCGACGGATTGCGCTGTGGGTTTCCCGCCATCTGCTTCTCTCCGACCGTCACCAGCTTCGTGGTCGCCGCCGCCAGGTCGCGGACGAAGACGTTGCGCCCATATCCCTTCTGCCCGGTGAGCTTCGCGTCGGATTCGAAGGCGACGTGGAGGCCGTCGGCGGAGATCGCCGGTGCCTGGGACTCGACGTCGCTGGGTTTGCCGGCGACTCCGGTGGCGCGGGAGACCAGGGTCGTCGTGCTCGCCGCCCGGTCGCGGAAGAAGATGTCCCCCGGGAAGTCCGGTTCGTCGAAGTCGTCCGCGGTGAGCGGCGCGCGCGAGTAGAAGGCGACGTAGCGACCGTCGCCGGAAATCGAGGGTTCGAAGGAGACATCGCTGCCCGCGGCGCCGGTCGGACCGCTGGCGCGGGAGATCAGTTCGGTCACGCCGGTTTCCAGGTCGCGGACGAAGATGTCGTCGGTGTTGCCGTGGGTGTCTTCCGGGCTGAGGTTGTTGGCCTGCGAGACGAAGGCCACATGGCGTCCGTCGGCGGAGATCGCCGGTTCGGAGGAGTCCCCGTCGGCGGCTGCGCCGGCGGGGCCGCTCGCCCGCGAGACCAGCGTGGTCGTGCCGGTTGCGAGGTCGCGGACGAAGACGTCGTTGGCGGCGACGTCTTCGGGGCTGAGGTTCTCCGCGAAGGAGCGGAAGGCCACGAAGCGGCCGTCGGCGGAGATCGTAGGGTCCGCCGAATCGCCATCGGCAGCTGCACCGTTCACGCCGCTCGCCCGCGAGACCAGCGTTGTGGTCTTGGCGGCGAGGTCGCGCACGTAGACCTCGAGCTGCCGGCCACTCGCGCCAGGAGCGAGGTTGCGGGCGCGCGAGGCGAACGCGACGTAGCGACCGTCCGCGGAGATCGAGGGATTCAGCGAATTCCCATCGCCTCCGTGCCCGTCGCCGGCGGCGCGCGAGACCAGCACCGTGACCGGAATCGCCGAGCCGCCCGCCACAGACGAGGAGGTCGAAAGCGCCATCGATAGGACCAGGAACGCAACCGCGGCGAACGCGGCCCGACCTCTTCGGCTCGATCCATTGCCCGTCCCGACTCTGGTTGCAGCCCCGAGCATGGCTTCGACCCTAACCGCTCTAGCGCGGCTCGAAAAGGGCTCGACGAGTCTCTCGCTCGCCACCGCCCGAAGGGGAAGGCTGCGCCGCGGCTTCCCTGGGCTCCAGAGGCCGAACTGCTGGCGGTACTGCTCGGGCACGAGGTCGACGTACTCGCGGTGGCGTTGGATGTACTTGTTGACGAAGGGGCAGAACGGCAGCACCGCGAGCTCGCGGTGTGGTCGCCTCAGCTGAGGGCACCGTCTCTCAGGCGGGTCCGGGGCCGGCCGGCTTGTCGCCGCTCGGTGTCCCCGGCTTCTCGCGGCTGCCCGGCGCGCCTGGCTCCTTGATCGCCGCCGCCGCGCCCTTGGCCTTGTCGGCGATACTGCCTTTGCCGGTGGCGACGGTCTTCAGCTCTTGGGCATCGGCCTTGAGGCTCTCGACGCCGCCGCGATCGTCGGCCGTCTTCTTCGCTTTATCGAAGAGCTTCTTCAGGTTCATT
>DATAIY010000365.1:0-6895 GCA_036262475.1 Solirubrobacterales bacterium | reverse complement strand
ATGTAGGTGCGCATCTCCTGCGCGACCTGCTGCAGCTGCTCGTCGTCGAGCTCGTGCAGGTCGGCGGGACCGTCGATCGCCGCCAGCAGCGGCTCACTGATCTTGTCTTCGGGACCTTGGGTGGGTGGCTTCTCGCTCATTCGTTCCTCGTGAAGATGTAGTCGGCGACGCGCCTCAGATCGTCCGTCCTTCCGCTCGCCTCGGCGAGCGCCGCTGTTGCCTTCGCGTGGGACTCGGCGGCGAGCTCGCGGGCGCGATCGAGGCCGAAGAGGCTGACGTAGGTGAGTTTGCCATGTCGCTCGTCGCTTCCATGTGGCTTGCCGAGCTGCTCGTCGCTCTCGGTCACGTCGAGGATGTCGTCGACGATCTGGAAGAGCACGCCCAACTCGTCCGCAAAGCGGCGATAGGGAATTGTCTCAGGTTCGCCGAGGCCCTCGAGGATCAGTACCACGCCGACGCTGGCGGCGATCAGCCGGCCGGTCTTCAGCGCGTGCAGGGCGCGCAGCCCCGCCGCGTCCTCCTCCTCGCCGATCACGTCGACGTACTGGCCGCCGACCATGCCGTCGACACCGGTCGCGCCGGCCAACTCGCCCAGCGCCGCCAGCACCCGGGCCGGATCGCCCGGCTGCTTGCAGAAGAGCCGCACCGCCTCGGCGAAGAGGCCGTCGCCGGCGAGGATCGCGACGTCCTCGCCGAACTTGACGTGGGAGGTCGGCAGACCGCGGCGCAGCTCGTCGTCATCCATCGCCGGCAGGTCGTCGTGGATCAGCGAGTAGGTGTGGATCAGCTCGACCGAGGCGGCGAGCGGGAGGAAGCGCTCGGGCTCTGCCCCGAGGGCGCGGGCGGTCGCCAGGGCGAGGACCGGCCGCACCCGCTTGCCGCCGGCGAGCAGCGAGTAGCGCATCGCCTCCTCGAGGCCGGTGGTCGGCACCGCGGCGGAGAAGCGCAGCCGCTCCAGGGCGGCGTCGACCATGCCGCGCAGGTCCTCCGGGTACATCAGCTGCGCGCGGCGCTACTCATTCGCGCTCGCCGCTTCGCGCGCCTGGCGGTTGGCCTCCTCGACCGCCTCGGCGGAGAGCTCCGCGGCCTCGGCGGCAAGCTCGGCGGCGCGCTCGTCGCTCAGCTGGGCCTCGCCCCCGAGCTCGGTTGAGATCTCGCGCAGGCGCGCGGCGATCTCGCGCAGGCGGCTGCTCACTGCGCGGGCTCCCGCTCGCGGACGATCGCGCCGAGGATTCCGTTGATGAACTTCGGCGCGTCGGCGCCGCAGTACTCCTTGGCGATCTCCACCGCCTCGTCGATCGCGACCTCGACCGGGACCAGGTCGTGCTCGATCTCGAACAGGGCGACCCGCATCACGTTGAGGTCCAGCGGCGCGATCCGGTCGACCGTCCAGTTCTTCGCGTAGGAGGCGATCGTCTCGTCCAGTTCTTCGCGCTCGGCGTCGACGCCCTCGGCGAGCTCGCGCGTGAGCGGCCGCGCGTCGCCGATCAGATCCACCAGTGGCCGACCGGTGACGTCGCGCTGGTAGCTGGCGAAGACGGCGTCGCGGCGTTGGTCAGACCTGCGCATGCGTTCATTCTCGCGCTTTTGGCCACTCAGCGCAGGATCTCGACCAGCAGGACCCAGGCGTTCGAAACGGCGCCGACGATCCCGAAGACGATCCCGGCGACGACCCAATACAGACCCCCGCCGGTGGAGGCGAGAACGCTGGCGCCGCCGACGATCAGCGGCACCGTGCCGACGACCCTGACCGCCCAGCGGCCCCAGATCCAGGCGCGCGGCTCCCGCGCGGTCGTGGCGCGGATCATCGGCAATCGCGCGATCACGGTGCCGAGGACCAGACCGACGACAAGCAGCTCGGTCCCCAGCGCGACGTGGCTCTGGCCCGGGATCAGCCCAACGATCGAGACGAGCAGGACGCCGAGCAGCAGCAGAACCGTCTCCAGCGCCCGATCCGGCAGGCCCGGGTACTTGAGGATGCGCTCGATGTTGATCGATACGGCCACGAAGACGAGCCCGGCGAGGGCGGCGGAGGCGCCGGCCGTGGCGACGAAGAGGTCGTGCCACTCGGTCGGGTCATAGGCGGTCACGCAGCGACCATCGTAGGCGCAGCGGAGGCTGGATCAGGCGCGCGAGAGGTACTCGCCGCTGCGGGTGTCGACCCGGATCGTCTCGCCCTCCTCGATGAAGAGGGGGACCTGGACCGTCACCCCGGACTCGAGCGTCGCCGGCTTGTAGGCGTTGCCGGAGACCGTGTCGCCCTTGAGGCCGGGGTCGGCCCGCTCCACCTTCATCTCGATCGCGCTCGGGACCTGGATGCCGCTGGGTTTTTCGTCGACGAAGAGCACCTCGACCTCGGCGTTGGGCAGAACCCACTTCATCTCCTCGCCGAGCGCGCCGGTCGGGATCTCGATCTGCTCGTAGTCGCGGCTGTCCATGAAGACCGCCGCCTCGCCGGAGTCGTAGAGGTACTGCATCTTGCGCGACTCGGTGTGGACCAGGCGGAACTTCTCCCCGGCGCGGAAGGTTTTGTCCATCACCGAGCCGTCCTCAATCCGCCGCAGCTTGGTCCTCACGAAGGCCCCGCCCTTGCCCGGCTTGACGTGCTGGAAATCGACGATCTTGAAGATCTTGCCGTCGATTTCGACGTGCGAGCCGTTCTTGAACTGATTCGTTGAGACCTGCATATCTGACGAAGCGTATAGGTCCCGGTCGCGAGCAGACGCTCATCGGTAGGTGAGCAACCTGCCGCCGCCGTCATCGATGTGGACGTGCTCGTTGAAGCTGACGAGCGAGGTCCCCGCCCGGCCCACGGCGAGCTTGGTCACACCGGTGTTGACCAGCACCCGGTTGAGCCGGGCGAAGAGGTCGGCGTGATCGCCGAGCAAGTGCGCGCAGATCGCCGCGATGACGCCGCCGGAGGTGAAGACGATGCCGGTCTCGCCGCTGCCGAGGCCGGCGGCGAGGTCGTCGAGGGCGCTGGTCCGCGACTCGAGAAAGGAGGGCCAGCTCTGGGCGGCCGAGGTCGCCTCCCCGCTCAGGACCCACGCCTCCAGGGCGTCGTCGAGGATCGCCTGGAAGTCCCGCGAGGTGATCTCCCTGCCCCCCGGGCCGGTTCCGTCGAGCGAGACGGAGGCGGTGGCGTGGCTGGCCAGCACTTCCTCGGTCTCGTACTCGTTCCAGCGCTCGTCGACCTCGATCTCCGGGCTCGACTCGACCGCGCAGCCTGCGGCCGTTTCCCACTGCCGGCGGGCGCTGCCGGCGCAGATCCGGGTGAGGTTCAGCTCCCGCCTGGCGAGCGCTGCCCCGAGCAGCGCGGTCTGCTCGACGCCGACCGGCGAGAGGATGTCGTAGTCGGCGGTTCCGAACGATGCCTGCGCGTGGCGGACGAGGAGGACGGTCGGCACCGGCGGAGCCTATGCGCTGCGCTCAGGCGTCAGCGAGCTCAGCTCGGCGAGTCGCCTTCGCCGGCGGTGCTGGTAGTCAGGTTGGCGGCGGCCCCACCGGTGAGGACGCGGCGGACCAGGCGCGGGGCGATTGTTCGCAGCACCGCGGCGAGGGCATAGGGCCGCGGGACGTAGCGCTCGGCCTTGCCGCCGGGGCCGACCTCGTAGATCGCCTCGGCGACGGACTCGGGCTTGGAGACGATCCAGCGGGTGATCGCCTTCTGGCGCAGCTCGGTCGCCGGGAAGCCCTCGGTGGCGACGAAGCCCGGCAGGACCATGCCGACGTGGACACCGTGCGGCAGCTCCTCGGCGTAGAGGGCGTCGGTCCAGCCGATCAGGGCGAACTTGCTGGCCGAGTAGGCGCCGCTGCGGGCACGGGAGAGGCGGCCGGCGGTGCTGGCGACGTTGACGATCGCGCTCGGGGCCGAGGCGCGGAGCAGCGGCAGCAGCGCCTCGGTGAGGCGGACGACGGCGTCGAAGTTGAGCTCCATGTGGCGGTGGACGTTGGCGTAGCCGCTCTCGGCGAAGCCGCCACGCCAGGCGGCGCCGGCGTTGTTGACGAGCAGGTCGAGGCGGCCGTGGTGGGCCTCCACGTGGGCGCGGATCCGCTCGGGAGCGTCGGCTTCGGTCAGGTCGGCCGTGAGGTAGGTCGCCTTGCCGGGGAGCGAGGCGGCCACCTCCCGCAGCAGCCCCTCGCGGCGGGCGACGAGAACCAGCTCGGTGCCCGGCTCGCGCGAGAGCCGGATCGCGGTCGCCTCGCCGATGCCGGTCGAGGCGCCGGTGACGAGGGCGACGCTCATTGCCCCAACAGTATTCGACTCGGCCGGCCCCTCGGGCCGGCGGTGCCACTGCGGTTAAGTCGCCCCCGTCGACCTTGATCAGGTCAGGGCGTGGTCAAGGTCCGCAGTCGTAGAGGATCTGGCTGGTCGTGGTGGCGCCCTGGCCGCTCGTTTCTTCGCCAGAACCTTCGCCCGATTCGGCATAGGCGCTGCTGGGGACTTCGGTGCAGGTCGAAGTGACCGCCGCGATTGCCGATTCGCTGCCCTGGCGGGTGTCGCCGCCAAGCTGGCCCCCGGGGCCGCCGGTGATGCCGCCGCCGCTGAGGATCCTGCGGATCCGGCCGGAGGCGACGGCTTCTTCGAGCCAGCTGCTGCTGACCGAGGTCTCTTTGCCGGAGAAGCCGCCGATGCCCGCGACTTCGGCGCCGCTTTCGATGATCGAACTCGACGCCTCCGATTGGCTGGCGACGGCGATCGTGCCGCCGCCCTGGCTTTCGGTGTAGCTGACGATTCCCGAGAGGTCCTGGCCGACAAACATCCCTCCGCCCGCAGCTCCCGGCATGGCGCCACCTTCGGTGCCCCCGGGCGCGACGCCCAGCTGGAACCCTTGCGAGCCGGATGCGGCGCCGAGAGAGGGAAGGCTCGATTTGTTGCCAGAAGCGGACGCGGGCGGCGCACCGGGCATGCCTTCGCCCGATTCCATCCCCATCTGGGGAGGGGTCATCATGCCGCCGGCTTCGCTGCCTTCAAAGCCGCCCGGAGGCATTTCGCCACTACCGCCGGCCGCTCCAAGCGAGGGCATTTCCGCGCCGCTGGGACCACCGGTGCCCCCAGGGCCTCCCGCGCCGGCGAAGCTGCCTCCCATCGCCGCCGATTCGGGCCCGCCGGCGGGGTAGGTGCCGCTGTCCTCTTCGTCGCCAACGCGCTGGCGACGCTGCTGAGGTACCTGATGCTGCGCCTCTGGGTGTTCGGTCCCGGGCGCGAGCTTAGGACTCTTGCCGGCTCGTCTCAAATCCAGACCGGCGGCCCAGGGGACTTGCAAGGATGGGCACCGTGCCCGCCCCGTCCGAGCCCCACGCACCGCGCCTGAGCGCCGCTCTCCGCGAGGGGGAGCGGGTGACGCCGCTGGAGCTCTTCTTCGACCTCATCTTCGTCCTCGCGATCACCCAGTGCACGGCGCTGATGTCCCACCACCCGACCTGGTCGGGGCTGATTCAGGGATTGCTGGTACTCGGCGTCCTCTGGTGGGCGTGGGTCGGCTACGCCTGGCTGACCAGCGTTATCGATCCCGAGGAGGGCGCGGTGCGGCTGATCATGTTCGGGGCGATGGCGGCGCTGCTGATCGTCTCGCTCGCCGTTCCGGAGGCATTCGGCGCCCTGGCGCTGACCTTTGCCCTCGCGTACGGCGTCTTCCGCGTCGCCCACATCGGCCTCTTCATGCTCGCCAGCCCCGACGACGACGCGCTGCGCCACTCGGTCCTCGGCCTCGCCGGCAGCACCGCTCTCGCCGTCGTCCTGCTGATCGCCGCCTCCCTCTTCGATGGCCTCGCCCAGGGCGCGCTCTGGGCGCTCGCCCTCTTCCTCGACATGGCGCTGCCCTACTTCTTCGGCACCGAGGGCTGGAAACTGGTTCCCAGACACTTCGCCGAGCGCCACGGCCTGATCGTGATCATCGCCCTCGGCGAGTCGATCGTCGCGATCGGCGTCGGCGCCGCCGGAGCGCTCAGCCTCGGGATCGGCACCGTCGCCGTCCTCGGGGTGGGGCTGGCGGCGGCGATGTGGTGGATCTACTTCGACGTCGTCGCCCTGATCTCGGCCCGGCGACTGGCCGAAGCCGCGCAGGGCCGCGTCCAGAACGCGCTCGCCCGCGACTCCTACTCCTACATTCACCTGGCGCTGGTCGCCGGAATCGTCCTCACGGCCCTCGGGTTGAAGACCTCGATCGCCCATTTCGACGACCACCTCGCCGCCGTTCCCGCCTTCGCCCTGCTCGGCGGGGTCGCCGTCTACCTGCTCGGCCTGGTCGGCTTCCGCTACCGCCACGTCCACACGATCAACCGTCGGCGGCTGCTGCTGGCGATCGTGCTGCTGATCTTGGTCCCGGTCGCGACCGCGCTGCCGGCGCTGATCTCTTTGGCGATCGCCGACGTGTTGATTTGGGCATTGATCGCCTTCGAGACCCGTGGTTATGACGAGCGCCGCGACCAGCTGCGCCGGGAAGCGTCCGTATCCAACCCCGAGGCCGCCTGAGACCTCGCAGCGGACGAACATTCCACTTCGACATACTTCGCACCCCTTGAGCCCGACGCCAGCCCTTCTCGACCAACTTCTGCGCCCCGGCGCGCCCTCTGGCTATGAGGGACCGGCGGCAGCGGTCTGGCGCGAGGCCGCCTCCTTTGCCGAGCTCAGCGCCGACGGCCTCGGCTCCTCGATCGCCCGGATCGGTGACGCGTCGCCGCTGCTCGCGGTGGTGGGTCACATCGACGAGATCGGCCTGATCGTCACCCACATCGACGAGAAGGGCTTCATCTGGTTCGCCCCGGTCGGCGGCTGGGACCCGCAGATCCTGGTCGGCCAGCGGGTCGAGATCCGCGGCAAGGACGGGCCCGTCCTCGGCGTCGTCGGCCGCAAGCCGATCCACCTGCTCGAAGCCGACCAGCGCAAAAAGGT
>DATAIY010000364.1:0-5828 GCA_036262475.1 Solirubrobacterales bacterium | reverse complement strand
GTCTTCAGGCCCTCGCCGGTGATGTAGACGACGACCCGCTCGCCGGCGGCGATCTCGCCGCGTTCGGCGAGCTTGCGGAGGACGCCGACGGTGACCCCGCCGGCGGTCTCGGTGAAGATCCCGGTCGTTTCGGCGAGCAGTTTGATCCCGGCGCGGATCTCGGCGTCGGTGACCGAGTCGACGCCGCCGCCGGTGCGGCGCGCGTGCTCGATCGCGTAGGGACCGTCAGCGGGGTTGCCGATCGCCAGGCTCTTGGCGATCGTGTCCGGCTTCTGCGGCTTGCAGACGTCCCAGCCTTCGGCGAAGGCGGTCGCCACCGGGCTGCAGCCCTCGGCCTGGGCGCCGTTGAAGACCGGCTGGGCGCCGGAGACGAGCCCGAGGTCGAGCCACTCCTGGAAGCCGCGGCCGAGCTTGGTGAAGAGCGAGCCCGAGGCGATCGGGCAGACGACCCGATCCGGCAGCTCCCAGCCCAGCTGCTCGGCGGTCTCGTAGGCGAGCGTCTTCGACCCCTCGGCGTAGTAGGGGCGCAGGTTGACGTTGACGAAGGCCCAGGGGCGGCTCTCGGCGAGCTGGGTGCAGAGTCGGTTGACGTCGTCGTAGTTGCCGCGGACGCCGACCAGGTTGGTCCCGTAGACGCCGGTCGCCAGCAGCTTTTGCTCCTCGAGGTTGGCGGGGACGAAGACGTAGGAGTCGAGGCCGGCGGCGGCGGCGTGGGCGGCGACGGCGTTGGCGAGGTTGCCGGTCGAGGCGCAGGCGACCGTGTCGAAGCCCAGCTCCTGGGCCTTGGCGACGGCGACGGCGACGACCCGGTCCTTGAAGGAGTGGGTCGGGTTGGCGGCGTCGTTCTTGATCCAGAGCTCGGCCTCGAGGCCGAGCCGCTCGGCCAAGCGATCGGCGCGGACCAGCGGCGTCAGACCCGGCTCGAGCGGGTCGTTGGGGCGCCCCTCGAAGGGGAGGAAGTCGGCGTAGCGCCAAATTCCCTGCGAGCCGGCCTGGATCCTCCGTTTCGCCTCCACCGGGTCGAGCCCGGAGAAGTCGTAGGCCACCTCGAGCGGCCCAAAGCAGTTTTCGCAGACGTAGTGGGCACCGAGCTCATACGCGGTGCCGCACTCCTTGCACTTCAGACTTTCGATTGACATCCGATCCTCTTTTCGACTCTCAAGAAAAAACCTCCGCCTTGTGTGGGGCAGAGGTCCGATCGGACATCCCCCACATCTTCCAGGTGCGTGATCGCTACCTGCTGGAGTTGGCACCTCCCCTCGGACCAATAGATCCGAGGTGGTTGCCGGGGCTTCACTGGGCCAGTCCCTCCACCCCTCTAGATGTGGCGCTTATGTTGGGAGAAGCCTACCAGGGCCGTCTCGATCCTTTTCGGGCAGGCCTGACGGTTAACCTAGTCACCAAGATGAACCCTCTGCACGACGAGACAACGAGCCCGAGCGATGCCGAACCTTCCGAAGCCAAGGCTGCGACGGCCTGGCCGGCGCGGCGAACTCGTCGGCCCGCCCTCGCCTGCTGAGCCGCAGACGCCACGCGTCGAGCAGATCGACTCCGCCGGCCTGCGCTGGGTCAACATCGAGCGCCCCGGCGCCCTCGAGCGCGCCTGGCTGGAGGAGCACTTCCAGTTCCACGCCCTCGACTTCGAGGACGTGCTCTCGCGCAACCAGCGGCCGAAGATCGACGTCTACGACGACTACCTCTTCATCGTCCTCCACCTGCCCGTCTTCGACCGGGCCGCCAAGCGCCTCGGCGCCGGCGAGCTCGACCTCTTCGTCGGCCCCGACTACCTGATCACGATCCCGAACCAGCCGCTGCAGCCGGTCGAGTACCTGTTCGAGCGCTGCCGCGGCAAGGAGGAGCTGCGCGGGCAGCTCTTCTCGCGCGGCTCGGGGTACCTGCTCTACCGCCTCGTCGACGACAGCTTCGACTACTGCTTCCCGATGCTGCGCAAGATCGGCAACAAGCTCGACGCGCTCGAGGACGAGATCTTCGAGGGTCACTCCGAGGAGGTCGTCCGCGACATCTTCAACGTCAAGCAGGAGATCATCAACTTCCGCAAGGTGATCCGGCCGCAGCGACCGGTCCTGCGCGACCTCGAGAAGGTCAAGCAGCGCTACCTGGCGACCGACCTCGACCTCGAGATCTACTTCGACGACATCGTCGACGCCCACGAGCGGATCTGGGACATGCTCGAAAACTACAAGGAGGTCGTCGAGGCGCTCGAGGAGACCAACGAGTCGGTGATCTCCCACCGCTTCAACGACATCCTCCGGATCCTCACCGTGTTCAGCATCGTCTTCCTGCCGGCGACCCTGATAGCCAGCATCTGGGGCATGAACGTGGGCCTTCCCGGCGGCGGCGACCCGACCACATCCGGACTGCACGTGTTCTGGATCGTGATCGCCGCCATGGTCGTATTGCTCGCCGGCATGCTCGGCTACTTTCGCAAGCGCCGTTGGCTATAGCCTGCGCTACCGGTGGCTAATTTCCGCATCGGGGCGCCCTGGCGCCTCGCCTACGTGAAGGACGCATCCAAGGACATCGAGGAGGAGTGCATCTTCTGCGCCAAGCCGCGGGCCGATGACGACGAGGCGAATCTGATCGTCCACCGCGGCAAGAGCTGCTTCGTGATCCTCAACCTCTTCCCGTACACCAACGGGCACCTGATGGTCGCTCCCTACGACCACGTCGGCCGCCTCCAGGAGATCCCGGTGCAGACGCTGACCGAGATGATGGGCCTGGCGCAGAAGGCGATGGTTCGCCTCGAGGGCGTCTACGACCCGCACGGCTACAACGTCGGCTTCAACCAGGGCCGGGTCGCCGGCGCCGGGGTCGAGCACCACATCCACATGCACGTCGTGCCCCGCTGGGCGGGCGACAACAACTTCATGCCGGTGATCGCCGACACCAAAGTGATGCCGCAGTCGATCGAGCAGAGCTACGAGGCGCTGAAGGGGGCGTTTTGAGCAAGCAGGCGCCGCTGGCCCCGGCCGGGATCTTCAAGGCGTATGACATCCGCGGGCTCTACGGCTCCGAGATGGACGAGAGCACCGCGCACGCGATCGGGCGTGCCTTCGCCCGCGTCCTCGGCCGCCTGCGCGGCAAGCCGACCGGCGAATTGCGGATCGGCCTCGGGCGCGACATGCGCCTGACCGCGCCGGCGATGGCGGCGGAGCTGCGCGACGGCCTGATCTTCGAGGGCGCGACCGTTCTCGACGCCGGCATGGTCGCGACGGAGGTGCTCTACCACCTGGTCGGCTCGCGCCAGCTCGACGGCGGCGCGATGGTCACCGCGTCGCACAACCCCAAGGCCTACACCGGCGTCAAGCTGGTCCGCGAGGGGGCGCTGCCGCTCTCCGGGGACGCCGGCATCGGCGACGTCAGGGCCGAGATCGAAGCCGGCCTGGGCCCAGCTCCGGGTGACGGCTCCCTGGAGGAGGTCGACGTCTGGGAGGCGTTCCGCGCCCACGCCCTCACCTTCATCGACCCCGGCAAGGTGCGGCCGATGAAGGTCGTGGTCGACGGCGGCAACGGGATGGCGGGACCGATGGTCGGGCCGATCCTCGCCAAGCTCGGCCTCGACCTCGAGGAGATGTACTTCGAGCCCGACGGCGAGTTCCCCGACCACGAGCCCAACCCGCTGCTGGAGGAGAACCGGCGGCTGATCATGGAGCGGGTCCAGGCCACCGGCGCCGACCTCGGCATCGCCTGGGACGGCGACGCCGACCGTTGCTTCTTCATCGACGCCAGCGGCGAGTTCTGCGACGGCGACTTCATCTGCGCCCTGCTGGCCCGCTCGGTCCTGCGCAAGCACCCCGGGGCGACGATCCTCACCGACCCCCGCTCGAGCCGGGCCGTGCCGGACCTGGTCGCCGCCGAGGGCGGGCGCTTCGATCTCTCGCGGGTCGGCCACGCCTTCTTCAAGGCGCGGATGCGCGAGGAGGACGCGGCCTTCGGCGGCGAGATATCGGGCCACTACTACTTCCACGACTTCTGGTGCGCGGACTCGGGCACGATCCCGGCGCTGCTGATGCTGGAGCTGCTCTCGATCGAGCGCCGCGGCCTTCGCGAGCTGATGGAGGAGTTCCGCTCCCGCTACTTCATCTCCGGCGAGATCAACACCGAGGTCGCCGACCAGGCGGGGAAGATGGAGGAGCTCGCCGAGCGCTACTCGGACGGCAAGATCAGCCACCTCGACGGCGTCTCGGTCGACTATCCCGAGTGGCACTTCAATGTCCGCGCCTCCAACACCGAGCCGCTGCTGCGCCTAAACCTCGAGTCGCTGGTCTCGCGCGAGGACATGGAGCGCCGCCGCGATGAGGTCCTGGGGCTGATCCGGGCGTGACCCTGACCCCCGAGCAGGCCCTCGAGCAGGCCGCCCTGGCGGGCATCCACCGCCTGCAGATCCCGACCCCGTTCGCGGTCGGGCGGGTCAACTGCTACCTGATCGAGGACGAGCCGCTGACCCTTATCGACACCGGCCCCAACTCGGGCAAGGCGCTGGACGAGCTCGGCACCCAGCTTGGTCACCGCGGCCACTCGATCGACGACATCGAGCTGGTGATCGTGACCCACCAGCACATCGATCACCTCGGCCTGGTGGAGATCGTCGTCGAGCACTCCGGCGCCAAGGTGGCGGCGATCGGCGTCGCCGCCGAGCGGCTCGCCAACTTCGAGACAGACGCCGAGGCCGACGACCGCTTCGCGGTCGAGCTGATGCTGCGAAACGGCATCCCCGAGGAGGTCGCCGCCGCGCTGCAGAGCGTCTCCCGCAGCTTCCGCGGCTGGGGCTCGCGGGTCGAGGTGACCCACCCGCTCGATGACGGCCAGGCGATGCCCTTCCGCGACCGCACCCTCCAGGCCCTGCACCGCCCCGGCCACAGCCCGTCCGACACGCTCTTCTGGGACAAGCAGCGGGCGATCCTGATCGCCGCCGATCACCTGCTCCCCCACATCTCCTCCAACCCGCTGATCTCCCGCCCCCTGGACGGCTCCCCGCGGCGGATGCAGGCGCTGGTCACCTATATCGAGTCGATGCGAAAGACGCGGGAGATGCCGGCCGAGTTCATCCTCCCCGGCCACGGCGAGCCGGTCGTCGACCACGTCGCCCTGATCGACGAGCGCCTCGCCAGACACGATCGCCGCAAGGAGAAGATCCACGAGCTGATCGCAGAGCGGCCCCGCAGCGGCTATGAGATCGCCCAGGCGATCTGGGGCAACGTGGCGGTCACCCAGGCCTTCCTCACCCTCTCCGAGGTGATCGGCCATACCGACATCCTGGTCAACGAAGGCCGGGTGCGCGAGGCCGACGACGGCACGGTGATTCGGTATGAGGCAACCTCGTAGCGGCGCCACCCTCATCGCCGGCGGCGTGACCGATTCGGAGCGCCGGGTCGGCTGCCGGTGAGCGAACGGTCGACCAGGGGGGTTCGAGCGGCTGGGCACCTGGGGGCTGCTGGCGCTGCCCGGCGCCCTGACGGTCTTCCTCAGCTTCAACGCCGGGGGCTTCTTCCCGGGGACTCCGGCGCTGGTCGCCGTCGTCCTCCTGCTGTTGCTCGCCTCGCGAATCATCGTCGCGCCGCGCCCGTTCGCCGGGCTCAGCCCCGCCCTCGCCGTCGCGGCCGGTGCCCTCAGCCTCTATGCGGCCTGGACCCTTCTCTCCGCGACCTGGTCTGACTCCACCTGGCGGGCGTTGACCGAGTTCGACCGGGTCCTCATCTATCTCCTCGCCCTGGTTCTGTTCGGCTCGATTCCGCGCGACGCCCGGCAGGTCCGCTGGATGGCACGGGGGCTGGGCCTGGCGATCCTCGTGGTCTGCTCGATCGGAC
>DATAIY010000363.1:0-3320 GCA_036262475.1 Solirubrobacterales bacterium | reverse complement strand
ATCCTCGACTCGCGTGTCAGCCCCCTGGTCAAGATCGACTTGGCGCAGAAGATCGCCAGTCGCCTCGATTCCGAGAAGGGGAAAGTTCCGACGCTCGGCTCCGCCTTCGAACCGCTTCCCACGGACCCCGGCGACCGGGCGCAGGTGAAACAGCTGCGCGGCGAACTGCAGGACCAGCTGGACCGTGGCGCGACCCATGCATTCAGCCCTTCCTTCGGGCTCGCGGCGGTTCTCGGCCTGCTCGCCCTGATCCCGATCGGGCTGTCGCCAAGGGTCGAACTATGAGCGCGGCCCCCGCCGACGGCGGCCGGCTGCGGGCCCGGATCCTGATCGGTGCCGCGATCCTCGCCACCCTGGCATTGGTTGGCGTCTACCTCGCCGCCGGGGGCTCCTCCTACACGCCGGAAAAGACCCAGGATCCCTGCAAGCCCCGCCCCTGGCGCGATCCGCAGGGCCTGCAGGAAATCGCCGAGCAGTTCTCCCTTTCCGCTCTCGACGGGGCCGCCTGCCAGCTCGGGGTCACCCGCGAGACCCTGGCCCGGGCACTGGCCAGCACCGAAGCGCGCGAACGCTTCGCCAAGCGCTACGGGATCGACGACGCGAAGCTGACCAAGGCGATCCGAGCCGGGCTGGTCAGGGCGGTCGACGACGCCGAAAACGCCGGCGCGCTGAGCCCATTGATCGCCGGCCCGCTGCGGGCGAGCGTCGAACAGATCCCGCTTGACCAGGCGATCGAATTGGTCCGCGACGCCCGCTCGGTGATCGGCAGCTTCCAGAACTTCCTCGGCCCCGCCGGGAACCTGATCGAAGAGCTTCTGCCGTAGCCGCTGGCCGCTCCCACGCGGGCCATCTCGACCATCCCGACCTCTTCGTCCTCGGCCAGAGGAACCAGGTGTAGGAACCATTCGGCCACTCAGGACCTGGTCGCCCGCCAAACCCAGAGCATCGCCAGCGGCTGCAGCGGCAGCCGCGCCCACAGCGTCCAGCGCGGGATCCGCTTCAGGTCGAGCCCCTTGATCTGCTCGGGATTGACCGCCATGTGGATGTTCGCCGGGAACACCGCGAGCAGCAGGCCCAGTAGCCACCAGCGGCCGAAGCGGCGGCTGGCGGGGTGGAGGACCGCCACCGCGCCGGCGATCTCGGCGACGCCGCTGACGATCACCGTCTCGCGTTGGCCCGGAACCGAGGGCGGCACGATCGCTTCGAAGAAGCGGGGCTTGACGAAGTGCATCGTCCCGGTATAGGCGAAGAAGGCGGCGAGTGCGGCGCGCGAGCGGCTCATCGACCGGGCAGATTAACGCGCCAGCTAAGGTCAGCATGTGCCCGAGTTCAGGCTCAACCCCGCCTACACGCCGACCGCCGACCAGCCGAAGGCGATCGCCGGCCTGGCCGAAGGGCTGGAAGCCGGCGAACGGTTCCAGACCCTGCTCGGGGCTACCGGCACCGGTAAGACCTTCACGATGGCGGCGACGATCGCCGAGGTGCAGCGGCCCTCGCTGGTGATCGCCCACAACAAGACGCTGGCGGCGCAGCTCTGCAACGAGTTCCGCGAGTTCTTCCCCGAGAACGCGGTCGAGTACTTCGTCTCCTACTACGACTACTACCAGCCCGAGGCCTACGTCCCGGCCCAGGACCTCTACATCGAGAAGGACTCCTCGGTCAACGACGAGATCGACCGCCTGCGCCACGCGGCGACGGCGGCGCTGTTCGCCCGCCGCGACGTGATCATCGTCGCCTCGGTCTCCTGTATCTACGGGATCGGTTCGCCGCAGACCTACAACGAAAAAATGCAGCTGTTCAAGGTCGGGGCGACGATCGATCGCGACGAGGTGCTGCGCAAGCTGGTGAAGATGCAGTACCAGCGCAACGACTCGGTGCTGGGCCGCGGCGCCTTCCGGGTCCGCGGCGAGGTGCTTGAGATCATGCCCGCCTACGCCGAGTCGGCCTACCGGATCTCGCTCTTCGGCGACGAGATCGAGGGCATCCAGCACTTCGATCCGCTGACCGGCGAAGTCCTCGACACGATCGACCACGTCTCGGTCTGGCCGGCCTCGCACTACGTGACCAAAGACGAGACGGTCGAGCGGGCGGTGGAGGACATCCGCAACGAACTGGAATCGCGGACGGCCGAGCTGGAGGCGGAGGGAAAGCAGCTGGAGGCCCACCGCCTGCGCCAGCGCACCGCCTACGACATCGAGATGATCAAGGAGCTCGGCTTCACCTCGGGGATCGAGAACTACTCCCGCATCCTCGAGAACCGCCCGCCGGGCAGTCCCCCGCACACGCTGATCGACTACTTCCCCGACGACTTCGTCGTCTTCGTTGACGAGTCCCACCAAACGATCCCGCAGATCGGCGGCATGTACGAAGGCGACCGCTCGCGCAAGCAGACGCTGATCGACTTCGGCTTCCGCCTGCCTTCGGCGATCGACAACCGGCCACTCAAGTTCGACGAGTTCCTCGACCGGGTCGACCGGCTGGTGATGGTCTCGGCAACGCCGGGACAGTTCGAGCGCGCAGAGTCGACCCGGATCGTCGAGCAGATCGTGCGGCCGACGGGAATCATCGACCCCTATATCGACGTCCGGGAGACGAAGAACCAGATCGACGACCTGATGAACGAAGTCCGGGTCGTGGCCAAATCCGGCGACCGAACCCTGGTCACCACCCTGACCAAGAAGATGGCTGAGGACTTGACCGCCTACCTCCTCGAGTACGGGATCAAGGTCCGCTACCTGCACTCGGAGATCGACACCCTGGAACGGATCCAGATCGTCCGCGACCTGCGCCTCGGCGAGTACGACGTGCTGGTCGGGGTCAACCTCCTGCGCGAGGGGCTCGACCTTCCCGAGGTCTCTCTGGTCGCGATCCTCGACGCCGACAAGGAGGGCTTCCTGCGCGGCGAGACCAGCCTGATCCAGACGATCGGGCGCGCCGCCCGGAACGTCGACGGCCGCGTCCTGATGTACGCCGACAAGGAGACCGACGCGATGCGCGCGGCGATGAGCGAGACCGACCGCCGCCGGGCGATCCAGCTCGCCTACAACGAGGAGCACGGGATTACTCCGGCAACCGTCCGCAAGGGAATCTCCGAGATGTCGCAGTTCCTGGCGATGGAGGACCGGGCGCCGGCCAAGCGCCGCCGCAAGCGCAGCGACGATTTCTCCAGCCCCGAGGAGCTGGAGAAGACGATCGTCGCCCTCGAGGAGGAGATGCTCGCCGCCGCCGACGACCTCCGCTTCGAGGAGGCTGGCCGGATCCGCGACGAGCTCAGGGAGCTGGGCCGCGACCTCGACGGGATGACGGCGGGGGCGTAGGGC
>DATAIY010000362.1:0-6608 GCA_036262475.1 Solirubrobacterales bacterium | reverse complement strand
ATGAGCCTCACCGACCTCCTCGACGTCCGCGCCGGCGAGGACGCCCACCTCGTCCTGCGGCGGGTGACGGTGCTCGATCCGGTAGCCGGCATTGAGGGCGTCCACGACATCGTCGTCCGCGACGGTCGCATCGCCGAGCTGGCGGCGCCGGGCGAGGCCGCCGACGAGGGCGCCGAGATTCTCGAGGGCGAGGGCCTGCACGCCTTCCCCGGCTTCTTCGACCCCCACGTCCACCTGCGCACCCCCGGCCATGAGCACAAAGAGGACGTCGAGACGGGTACCCGGGCCGCCGCCGCCGGTGGCTACTGCGGGATCCTGGCGATGGCGAACACCGAACCGCCGGTCTCGACCGCGGCCGACATCAGCGCCCTCCGCGAGCAGGCTCGGGCCGGTGCTTCGGTTCCGGTCGGCTTCCTCGCCACGGTCACCCGTGGCATGAAGGGCAAGGAGCTGACCGAGATGGTCGAACTGCGCGAAGCCGGCGCCGTCGGCTTCTCCGACGACGGCCTGCCGATCGTCAACTCCCGGGTGATGCGCCGAGCCCTCCAGTACCAGCGGCTCTGCGGCGGCACGATCGCTTTGCACGAGGAGGACCCCGACCTATCGGGCGACGGCGTCATGCACGAGGGCCCGGTCTCGGCCGCGGTCGGCCTGGCCGGCATCCCCTCGGTCTCGGAGTCGACGATGATCGCCCGCGACGCCGCCCTCGCCGCATATGAGGGAGCGAGGATCCACGTCCAGCACCTCTCGGCCGCAGAGTCGGTGGAGGTCGTCCGCGCCGCAAAGGCGGCCGGGGTGAAGATCAGCGCCGAGGCCAGCCCACACCACCTCTGCCTCACCGACGAGGAGGTCCGCAGCCTCGACCCGCACCGCTTCAAGATGAACCCGCCGCTGCGACGGGAGTCCGACCGCCAGGCGCTGATCGCGGCGCTCCGCGAGGGCACGATCGAGTGCATCGCCACCGACCACGCCCCCCACCAGGCGGAGGAAAAGGAGGTCCCCTTCGAGCAGGCGGCGATGGGTGTGACCGGGCTGGAGACGGCCTTCGCGGCGCTGCACACCGAACTGGTGATCCCCGGCACGATCGACCTGGCGCTCCTGGTCGAGCGGCTCGCCGGGGGCGCCGCGCCGTTTGGGATCGAGCGCTCGAGCCTGGCCCCGGGCTCGGAGGCAAACGTCGCCCTCTGCGACCTCGCCGCCGAGTGGACGGTGGGGGAGGAGGGATACGAGAGCCGCTCGCAGAACTCCTGGTGCGCCGGCAAGACGCTGAGCGGCCGCGTCCTGGTCACCGTCGCCGCTGGGCAGGTCGCCTTCCGGCTGCGCAGCTTCTCGCTCGGAGTCGCCACGTGAGCGCCGCCTACCTGCTGCTCGAGGACGGCACCCGCTTCGACGGCGAGCCCTGCGGCCACGAAGGGGCCGTCACCGGCGAGGTCGTCTTCAACACCGCGATGACCGGTTACCAGGAGGCCGTCACCGATCCCTCCTACGCCGGCCAGATCATCGTCTTCACTTTCCCGCCGATCGGCAACTACGGCGTCAGCGCGGCGGCGATGGAGTCCGACCGGGTCCACGCCCGCGGCGTGGTCATGCGCGACGCCAAGAACAGCGAAGACGCCGCCAGCGCCGAGGCCGGCTGGCTCGACTGGCTCGGCGACTGCGGCGTGCCCGGGATCACCGGCGTCGACACCCGGGACCTGGTCCGGCACATCCGCGACCGCGGCGCGATGCGGGGCGGCGTCTTCCCCGCCGAGATGCCCGAGTCCGAGGCCCGCGAGTCGGTCGCCGCCGAGCCCTCGATGGACGGCGCCGACCTCGCCCGTGCGGTCACCCCGCCCGAGCCGATCCGCTTCGACGGCGACGGTCCGCACGTGGTCGGGATCGACACCGGGGTGAAGATGAGCATCGTCCGCCAGCTGCGGTCGCACGGCGCCCGGCTCACCCTGCTGCCCTGCGCCAGCACGCCCGAGCAGGTCCTGGCCGAGGCCCCGGACATCGTCTTCCTCGCCAACGGGCCCGGCGACCCGGCGGCGCTCGGCTACGTCGTCGAGACCGTCCGCGAGCTGGTCGGCAAGCGGCCGATCTTCGGCATCTGCCTCGGCCACCAGCTGCTCTGCCGGGCGGTCGGGCTGGACACCTACAAGCTGCCCTTCGGCCACCGTGGCGTCAACCACCCGGTCAAGGATCTGGAGACCGGCCGCATCGACATCACCTCCCAGAACCACGGCTTCGCGGTCGAGGGCCCCGGCGGCGAGCCGCGGATCGAGGGCGACGAGCCGGTCCGCTGGGACACCGACTTCGGCGTCGCCGAGCTATCGCAGCTGAACCTCTACGACCGCACGGTCGAGGGGCTGGTCCTGCGCGACGTCGCCGGCGCCAGCGTCCAGTACCACCCGGAGGCCGGCCCCGGCCCCCACGACGCCCGCCATCTCTTCGAGAGGTTCCTCGCTCTTGCCGCGTAGGGACGACATCCACAAGATCCTCCTGATCGGCTCGGGCCCGATCGTGATCGGCCAGGCGGCCGAGTTCGACTACTCCGGCGTTCAGGCCTGCAAGGTCCTGCTCGAGGAGGGCTTCGAAGTCGTCCTCGTCAACTCCAACCCGGCGACGATCATGACCGACCCGGAGTTCGCCACCGCCACCTACATCGAGCCGCTGCTGCCCGGGCCGGTGACGAAGATCATCGAAAAGGAGCGGCCCGACGCGCTGCTGCCGACGCTCGGCGGCCAGACCGCGCTGAACCTGGCGATGACGCTGCACGAAGACGGCACCCTGGAGCGGTTCGGAGTCGAGCTGATCGGCGCCGACGCCGCCGCGATCCGCCGCGCCGAGGATCGCCAGGAGTTCCGCACGACGATGACCGAGGCCGGGCTGCGGATTCCCTGGTCGATTACGGTCGAAGGCCTCGGCGAGGTCGAGGAGGCGCTCTCCGAGGGCCGCATCTCGCTGCCGGCGATCGTCCGGCCGGCCTTCACGATGGGCGGCGAGGGTGGCGGCATCGGCCGCACCGCGACCGAGCTGCGGCAGGTCGTCTCCGAGGGGCTCGCGGCAAGCCCGATCAACCAGGTGCTGGTCGAGGAGTCGGTGATCGGCTGGGGCGAGTTCGAGCTCGAGGTGATGCGGGACCGCAACGACAACGTCGTGATCATCTGCTCGATCGAGAACGTCGACCCGATGGGCGTCCACACCGGCGACTCGGTGACGGTGGCACCGGCCCAGACCCTGACCGATCCGATCTACCAGGACCTGCGCGACCAGGCGATCAAGGTGATCCGGGCGATCGGGGTGGAGACCGGCGGCTCCAACGTCCAGTTCGCGGTCAACCCCGAGAGCGGCGAGATCGTTGTGATCGAGATGAACCCCCGCGTCTCGCGCTCCTCGGCGCTCGCCTCGAAGGCGACCGGGTTCCCGATCGCGAAGATGGCCGCGAAGCTGGCGGTCGGCTACGCCCTGGAGGAGATCCCCAACGACATCACCCGCGCCACCCCCGCCTCCTTCGAGCCGACGATCGACTACGTCGTCACCAAGGTTCCGCGCTTCGCCTTCGAGAAGTTCCCGGGCTCCGACGGTCGCCTCTCGACCTACATGCAGAGCGTCGGCGAGGCGATGGCAATCGGCCGCACCTTCCGCGAGTCCTTCGCCAAGGCGCTGCGCTCGCGAGAGCTCGACTCCACTCCCGAAGCGCCTGAGTCAGACGAGGAGCTGATAGAAGCGATCGAGGTGCCTTGCGCCGAGCGCTTCGACCTGATCCTCGAGGCCTTCCGCCGCGGCCTTGGCGTCGAGGCGGTCCACCAGAGCTCCCTGGTCGATCGCTGGTTCCTGCGCGAGCTCGAGCTGCTCGCCCGCGAGGGCGACGGGACCGAGGGGCTGACTCGCACCTACAAGGCGGTCGACACCTGCGCGGCCGAGTTCGAGGCGGCAACGCCCTACTACTACTCCGCTCACGAGCGGGCGAAGGCCGACGGCACCCCGCCCGCCTCGGAGGTGCGCCGCGGCGAGCGCGACTCGGTCGTGATCCTCGGCGCCGGACCGAACCGGATCGGCCAGGGGATCGAGTTCGACTACTGCTGCGTCCACGCGGCGATGACCGCCCGCGAGCTCGGCCGCGACGCGGTGATGGTCAACTGCAACCCGGAGACGGTCTCCACCGACTACGACACCTCCGACCGCCTCTACTTCGAGCCGCTGACAGCCGAGGACGTGCTCGCCGTCTGCGCCCAGGAGAACCCCGAGGGGGTGATCGTCCAGTTCGGCGGCCAGACCCCGCTGAAGCTCGCCCGCACGCTCGAAGAGGCCGGCGTGCCGCTGCTCGGCACCCCCGTCGAGGCGATCGACCTGGCTGAGGACCGGGGCCGCTTCGGCGCCCTGCTGCGTCGGCTCGGCGTCAAGCACCCTCCCTACGGCACCGCGCTCTCGGCCGAAGAGGCGGAGGTGATCGCCGCCGAGGTTGGCTTCCCGCTGCTGGTCCGGCCCTCCTACGTCCTCGGCGGTCGGGCGATGGAGATCTGCTATTCGACGGAGGACCTGGGCGCCTATCTCAAGGCGCACGTCAAGGCCGATCAGGAGCACCCGCTGCTGCTCGACCGCTTCCTCGAGAACGCGATCGAGGTCGACGTCGACGCCCTCGGCGACGGCGAGCAGGTCTGGGTCGCCGGGATCATGCAGCACGTCGAGGAGGCCGGCGTGCACTCCGGCGACTCCGCCTGTGTGATCCCACCGCTCAGCCTCGGCGAGGAGATGCTCGAGCAGATTCGGGCGACCACGGAGAAGATCGCCCTCGAGCTCGGCGTGATCGGGCTGATCAACATCCAGTACGGCGTCGCCGGCGGCGAGCTCTACGTGATCGAGGCCAACCCGCGGGCCTCCCGCACCGTCCCCTTCGTCTCCAAGGCGATCGGGGTGCCACTGGCGAAGATGGCCGCCCGGCTGATGCTGGGCGAGCGCATCGCCGACCAGGAGCTGCCACAGGGCCCGCCCGAGCACGTCAGCGTCAAGGAGGCGGTGCTGCCGTTCGCCCGCTTCGCCGGCGCTGACTCGGTGCTGGGCCCGGAGATGAAGAGCACCGGCGAGGTGATGGGAATCGCCGCCGACTTCCCGACCGCGTTCGGCAAGGCCCAGGCGGCGGCAGGGGTGATGCTGCCCGAGAAGGGCTCGGTCTTCATCACGGTCACCGACACCGACAAGCCCGCCGCGACCCAGCTCGCCGCCCGCTTCCACGACCTCGGCTTCGAGGTGATCGCCACCGGCGGCACCGCCCAGGCGATCGAGCGGATGGGAGTGCCCGTGACTCGGATCAACAAGCTGGGGGAGGGGTCTCCCCACGTCCTCGACCTGATTCGCAAGCGCCGCTGCGACCTCGTGATCAACACCCCGACCGGCTTCGGCGCCCGGGCCGACGGCTATGAGATCCGCACCGCCGCTGTGCGCCGCGGGATCCCCTGCGTGACGACGATGACCGGCGCCACCGCCGCCGCGCGGGCGATCGCCGCCGGCAACCACGACGGTGCCGAGGTCCACAGCATCCAAGAGATTCATCGGAACGCCGCCCGGACCGTTCAGCCTCGATGACCGCGCCCTTCGGCCGCCGGCTCTGCGAAGTCACCGAGAACCGGGCTTCGGGCGGCTACCGCCTCTTCTCGCTGCTCGACCGCGAGGGGCCAGAACCGGCACCCGGCCAGTTCTACATGCTCGCCGCGCAGCGCCACTGGTCCGAGCGGGACGGGCGGCCGTTCCTGCCGCGGGCGCTCTCGGTCGCCGAGACCGGGCCGGCGGCGGCGGGCGTGCGCCTCGACTTCCTCATCGAGGGCGTCGGACCGGGAACGGATCGCCTCTGCGGGCTGGCGATGGGAGAGCGGGTCTGGGTGACCGGGCCGCTCGGCAACGCCTTCTCAGAGCCGCGCCAGGTGCGGCCCGCCGCCGCCGGCGCGATCCTGGTCGGGGGCGGCATCGGCATCGCTCCACTGGCCCTGCTGCGGCGCCGCTTCGGCGAACGCAACGTTCCCACCCGGGTGCTGCTCGGCTTCCGCGACCAGACCCACTCGGGCGGCCTGGACGACCTTTTCTCCTGCTGCGAGGTGAGGCTGGCAAGCGAGGACGGGCACGCCGGGCACCGTGGCTACGTCACCGACCTGCTGGCGGCGATGCTCGCCGGCGACGACGCGCGGTCCGCCATCGTCTACTCCTGCGGGCCGCCGGCGATGCTGGAGGCGGTGCGCTCGCTCTGCGCCGCCGGCGACGTCGCCTGTCAGCTGGCGATCGAGTCGCCGATGGCCTGCGGCTTCGGGGCCTGCTTTGGCTGCGCCGTAGCGAAGCCCGGCGGCGGCTACATGCGCCTCTGCCTCGACGGGCCGGTGGTGCGGGGCGACCAGGTCGCCGAGGTCGCCCGTGCCTGATTTCTGCGGCATCTCCCTCGCGCATCCGGTGATCAACGCCTCCGGAACCTACGACGCGATCGCCGCACGCAGGGTCTTCGGCGACTCGCTGCTGGCGGAGTTCCCGTTCGCTGCCTTCGTCTCGAAGACGATCACGCCCGAGCCCCGGGTGGGGAACGCGCCAAGGCGGATCTGGGAGACGCCGGCCGGAATGATCAACTCGATCGGGCTGCCGAACAA
>DATAIY010000361.1:0-1589 GCA_036262475.1 Solirubrobacterales bacterium | reverse complement strand
GCGAAACACGATCGAGCCCACTCCGGTGAGCCCCGGGCGCACCCGGACAATCTCGCGCTGCACCTCGGGCGGGTAGAAGGCGAAGGTCTGCGGGGTGAGGGGCCGCGGCCCGACCAGGCTCATGTCGCCCTTGAGCACGTTGAGCACCTGGGGGACCTCGTTGAGCTTCGTCTTGCGGAGGAAGCGGCCGAAGGGCAGCACGCGAGGATCGTTCTTGAGCGTGATCGTCCCCGTGCCGATACCCGGGCTCTTCTTGAGCATGGTGGCGAACTTGAGCAGTCCGAACGACTTGCCGTCGCGGCCGACCCGCTCCTGTCGGTAAAAGACCTCGCCCTCGCCGGTCAAGCGCAGGACCGCGGCGATCACCAGACCGACGGGGAGAAAGACGAGCGCTGCGGCGAGCGAGAGGCTCAAGTCGAGGAGGCGCTTCACCTACATCCTCGCGTCGAGGAATTTCTCGGTCTCGCGGTGGCGGAAGTCGGGCAGAAGCTCCTCGAGTCGATCAAGCAGCTCGCGCCGGGTCCAGGTTCCGGCGCGGAGCAGCGCCGCGACCGCGGCGAGGAAGCGGTCGAGCCCCTCGCCGATCCGCCCGGGCTCGGGGCCGCGCACGACACCGATCGCCTCGAAACGGCCGAGGTCGAGCTTCTCTTGGGGACCGTGGAACTCCTCGTGCTCCTTCTCGCCGGTGGTGTCGCTGTCGAAGAAGTAGCACGGCCAGAGCTTGCGAGCCACGAGCTCGCCGATGCGCCCGCGCGCCTCGTCTTCGGTGCCGCAGACCTGTACGCCGTAGCCGAGCCCGGCCAGGTAGCGCTCGGCAATCCCCGGGAAGTCAATGAGCTGGAAATCGCCGCCCAACTTGGGAAAGAGCACGTCGCGGTTCTCGCCTAGCAGGCACGAGAGGAGACAGAGCTGACCCGACTCTTCGGGAGTGATGAAGTAGCGCCGCACGTCGCGCGGCGCCGACAGCGGCTGGCGCTTCGCGACCCGCTGGGTGAAGCCGTGGAGCAGGCTCCCGTCGGAGAAAGCGACGTTGGCGAAGCGGGCGCTCGAAATAGGCACCTCGTAACTTGCCCGCATCATGCACAGCTCCATCACGGCCTTGGTGGCGCCCATCGCGTTGACCGGGTTGACGGCCTTGTCGGTGGAGACACCGAAGTACTTGCGCACATGGCGATCGACCGCGTAGCGCAGCAGCTTCTCGGTGTTGAGCACGTTGACCCGGATCATGCGCATCAGCGTGAAGGGATCCTTCTCGCTGCGCACGTGCTTGAGCGCCGAGAGGTTGAGCACGTAATCGTAGGGGGGCTCCGCCGCGAGGAAGGCAGCCATCTCCTCACCGCCGCAATCGAGCGGTAGGGTACGGAAGTCGCCGTCGATGTAGCCGAGCGAGCTGCGGATATCGCGGACCAGCTCGACCAGGTTGTTCTCGCTGACGTCGATCACATGCAGGCGGCGCGGCCGACGCCGAAAGATCTCCCGCGTCACCGCCTGGCCGATCGAGCCTGCCCCACCGATGACGAGGAACGACCCCCCGGGCACGAGCGTCTGGAACGTTGGCTCCACCCGCGCGAGGTCGGTCGCGAAGAGGT
>DATAIY010000360.1:0-2346 GCA_036262475.1 Solirubrobacterales bacterium | reverse complement strand
ATGGGCTCAACGCCGCCGTTTAGGCTGGCGCGATTTATGCGTTGAGAGCCGCGCTGCTGGCCGGAGCACCACGGGCGGACCCGGCTCGCCTTCAACGCCTGACCGCGGCGGGCGGCGGGCGACGGGCAGTACAGGCTGCGTGCTTCCGGCGCGACACCTGCTTCTCTCCCTACCGACGCAGCGGGCTCAGGGACCCGAACCGGCTGGGGCGGGGACTGTCAGGCTGCGAGAGCCGTTCGCTCGACTATCCGCGGGTGGTCGTGAGTAGCGACCTCGGTTGGCTTCAGCGATCTACCCTATGTGCTGCTGCGGGACTTGTAGCCGCTGGGCGCATAGGCGCGACAATCGCTGGATGGAGGCTTGGTTGAGGACCGGACTGCGGACTGCCCGGGTTGGCGTCCTTCTGCTGTTGCTCCTGAGCATCTTTTCCGCCTCGGCGAAGGCGGCGAGCCCTACGCGGCCGCTCTCCCATGCGGGCCGGTGGATAACCGACGCGAGCGGGCGGGTCGTCGTCTTCCATGGCACGAGCATGGTCTACAAGGTCGCGCCGTACTACCCGGCGGCGGCCGGGTTCGGCGCCGACGACGCCGCCTTCCTCAAGGGCATCGGCTTCAATGCGGTCCGCGTGGGGGTCATCTGGAAGGCGCTGGAGCCTGAACCAGGGGTCTACGACGAGCGCTACCTCGACCAGATCGCCGGCACGGTCAGGACGCTCGCCGCGCACGGGATCGCCTCCCTGCTCGACTTTCACCAGGACATGTTCAACGAGCGCTTCCAGGGCGAGGGCGCGCCGGACTGGGCGGTGCAGGACGACGGCCTGCCGGCGCAGCCGCAGCTGGGGTTCCCGGCCAACTACTACTCGATGCCGGCGCTTCAGCGCGCCCTCGAAAACTTCTGGGCCAACAGCCCCGGCCCCGGCGGCGTCGGGCTTCAGGACCGCTTTGCGGAAGCCTGGCGGCACGTCGCCCAGCGGTTCGCCGGCAACCCGGCGGTGCTTGGCTACGAGGTATTCAACGAGCCCTTCCCCGGCAAGACCTACATCTCGTGCTACTCGGCGGCTGGATGCCCAGAATTCGACGCCGAGCTGACCGCGTTCTATCGCAAGGTCGACGCCGCGATCCGTTCCGCCGACCCGAAGACGCTCGTCTGGTACGAGCCGAACGTGCTGTTCAACTTCGGCACGGTCACGCACGTCGCCCCGGTCGGGGATCCCCGGGCCGGATTTGCCTTTCACGCCTACTGTCTCGAAAACGAGGAGCGCGGCTGCGCATCGCACGCCACGACGATCGAAAACGCCCAGCAGTACGCCGCCAGCACCGGCGACGCGCTCCTGATGACCGAGTTCGGCGCGACGAACAGCGTGCTGGACCTCCACCAGGTGGTCGCGCTGGCCGACCAGCACATGGTTTCGTGGCTCGAGTGGATGTACTGCGGCTGCAACGACCCGACCACCGCCGCCGTCCCGAGAGACCAGGCGACGGTCTATGACCCGAGGCAGCCGCCGACCGGCTCGAACCTCGCAACCAAGACGATCGGCGCCCTCGTCGAGCCCTATCCGCAGGCGATCGCGGGAACGCCGCGCTTCTGGAGCTTCGACCGCGCCCGCCGCAGCTTCGACTTCGAGTTCAGCACGCGGGCCGCAAGCGGACGCCGGTCGTTCCCGCTGGGATCGGTGACCGAAATTGCAGCGCCTGCGCTCAAGTACCCGGCCGGCTACCACGCGCGAGTCAACGGCGGCGCCGTCGTCTCCCCCGCAAACGCTCCGGTCCTCAAAGTCGCCTCCTGCCGCCGAGGGGGAAGCGTGACGGTGAGGGTTGCCCCGGCCATCAGCGCTTCGCAGAGCTGCCGGGCGCGACTGCGCATCCGCGTGCGGCCACGCGCCCTCAGACTCGGCCACCGGGCCAGGTACCGCTTCACTGTCCAGGCGAAGCTCGGCTCCTACTCGGCACCCGTCGCCGGCGAGAAGGTGTCATTCGACGGGCGGACAGCGCGAACCAACAAGCGCGGAGTCGCCTCGGTCCTCGTTTCGCTCCCCCGCCGGCAGCGGGCGTACAACGCCTTCGCCAGCGCCGCCGGCTATACGAGCGCTCGGGTGAGGCTCGGACCTCGATAGCTGTGAGGAGGCGCCTATTGGCCGAGCCGGCAGCGGGCGATAACGAAGCCCCCAGGTTGGTTCGTCGCGAGACTGCGAACCGACCTTGCAGTGATGAGCTTGCCGGCGTCCGTGACGAGCTCGTCTTCCACTTGGACCCGGAGGCGCCCGATGCAGGTCCGCTGCCAGCCGGCCCGGCCGAAGCTGTGGTCCGGCTTGCCACTCGGAAGCAGTCCTGCCGTCTCGTCGGCCTG
>DATAIY010000359.1:0-1591 GCA_036262475.1 Solirubrobacterales bacterium | reverse complement strand
CGACTGGTCGCCAGCCCAGTTGACCCACTCGCGCCCGGGCCCCTCGCCGCTTCCAACCGCCACCGGAGGCACCTAGCTTTCCACCGGCCGCGGAACCGGAGTCGGTTCAGGTTCCATGGTTCGAAACGCGTAGACGACGGTGAACAGGAGCAGGGCGGCGATCACGATGCTGGGCAGGGCGTTTCCGGTGAGGCTGGCGACGACGCCGCCGCCGACGCCGCCGACCACCTGGCCAGAGGCCCAGGCCATGTTCGAGAGTCCGGCGGCGAATCCCTGGTGCAGGCTGCTGGACTCGGCGACGTCGGAGATCAGGGTCAGCGCCGGAGCGAAGCAGAGACCGGCGCCGAGCGAGGTCATGATCAGCGCGGCGATAACGGCCCCGAGTGTCTGCGCGAGGGCGATCGCGACCATCGCCACAGCGCAGATCGAGAGACCCACCACGTAGGGGTTCCGCCGCCCCACCCGGTCGGAGTAGCGGCCGGCGACCGGTGCCAGCACGGCCTCCAGCGCCGCGCCGGCGATGAAGCCGCCGGCGATCACGCCGTGCCCCCCACCGAGGGCGTCGATCCGCAACGGCACCAGGACCTCGATCGCGCCGAACATCACCGAGGGCACGGCGACGAAGATGGCCGCGTCACGAACGGGCCGGCTCAGCATCGTCTCCTTCACTTCGCGCAGGGACTGGCGCTCCGGCGCCCCGGCCTGCGGGAGTCGCGAAGCCGCGTAGGCGAGGGCGAGGGCGATGATCAGAACCGAGCCGAAGACCGGGCCGGTGCCGACCGACGCCGCCACCGCGCCCAGGGCCGGGCCAAGCAGGGCTCCCGCCACCGCCGTGCCGAGTGCGGTCCCGATCACCGAGCCGCGTTTCTCCTCCGGAGCCGAGGTGATCAACCAGGTCAGAGCCCCGGACCAGATCAACGCCCCGGCGATGCCCTGGGTGAAGCGGGCCGTGTCGAGCAGGGTGATCTGATCGACGAGGCCGAAGACGAGGCTGGAGACGCCGAGCAGGAGCAGGCCGGCGATCACCGTCCGCCGCGGGCCGACCCGGCTGGCGACGAAGCCCGCCGGAAGCGAGGCGATCAGCGTCCCGGCGGCGTAGGAGGCAGAGAGGATCCCCGCCTGGGCCTTGCTCAACCCGAGGTCGTCGACGTACCCCGGCAGCAGCGGCGCGATCGCGGCAAAGAAGGCGACGTCGAAGAAGATCATCGCCGATGCGAGAAAGAGCAACCGCCGCATGCCCCAATCCAATCAGTACAAGTGAACCTGAGCGGGACCCAGGCCCTTTAGCATTCGCCGAGCCCGCATCCCGGAGGGGTGGCAGAGCGGTTGAATGCGGCGGCCTTGAAAGCCGTTGGGCGTCATAAGGCGTCTCGTGGGTTCGAATCCCACCCCCTCCGCTTTGTAGCGCGGATTTCTAGGTCTCAAGCGCGGATCCGCGCGGTCTTTAACTTCGCGGGACCCGGCAAGGTCTTCGGTCAGCATCGCTCAAGACCGCCACGGTTGTGCCGCGCCAATCGCGAAACGATCGCACGGGGGTGCCGACGCTCAACTGCCGTTCGGCCTGTACCGGCGATGCTTTCCGATCAGGCCC